>JAGXNU010000005.1 GCA_019894815.1 Promethearchaeota archaeon | reverse complement strand
TTTTATATGTTTGTGTATTCTAATTAAAAAATAGTTTTGATAATATTTAAATGTTGTGTATTTATGTGTGTATATTGAAATGATGTTTATCAATTAAAAACGTCTGAAATTAATTACCATCAAAAATTAAGAATATATTCATATAATCATAATGAATTATTCTCAGTTTAAAATTTAAATTACAAATCTTAAGGATTTAATTTGACATCCTATTATAATATAAATGTGTACGGATGTGTAAAAAAAGAAAATTAAAAAAGGAAGTTTTCTCCAACTTTAATCTTGTGGAACTTTTCTGGATACCGAATTTCCAAAATATCCTTATTTCTAGTACAATGACAAGCTCCAATAAAGTCTACGGATTCTAGACATGTAAAGCTTCTTGCATCATGTAATCCCCCAATAATAGCCTTAATTTTTCCAGTACAGTTAAAAGCATTAAAAATATCGTATAATCCCGGATGACAACATCCCACGAGTAGAATTCTCTTTCCATATTCAGTTTTTAATAGCATCGATTGTTCTTTTAAATAATTTCCCAACTGACCTGAAATATACATGTTTCCTTCAATTTCTAGAACTCCCTCTACTCCATAAACTTGCGCTAAAGGATATTTTCTGTTAAATTTAACTTGATTTTCAATGGGGACATAAATTTCTATATTCGGATTTTTGTTATAAATTCCATTTAAACCCCCAGAATGTTCTTGATGGTCATGTGATATGACAATTTTTTTGATATCAGAAGCATTTACACCAGCTTCTTTTAAATTATGAATGAGGATATTAGCATCGTTTCCAGTATCAAATAAAATATAATCCTCTGATTTAATATTATAAATCAAGGCGGCAAATCCATAGGAGGAAATATACCCTTCGAGAGCCTCTCCTTCATTAAAAAGGATACTCACACTAAAATTTTCCTCCATTGTTTCATCATAATATTGATCTGATATTTGCATTTTTTTCACTAACTAATCGGTTTTTTTTGAATTTAGTAAGATCCCAATAATATTATTAGTTCAAAAAAAAATACTTTGAACAAACCTTTGGACTAATATTAGACTATTGTAGATACGTAGCATGCATAGCCACTTCCCCCCTTTCAAGCTAATTTTTTTTTTAATTTATCACCAATTTTTTAATTTATTTTATCTTTACTAAGTTGAACCATCATGAAGGAATCGCTAAAAAATTGGCTGTCTGTCCATAATATTCATTATATTTTACATCGACATCCTGCCGTTTTTACTGTACCAGAAGCTAAAATTCATTGTGGACACATTGAGGGGACACATTGTAAGAATTTGTTCCTTAAGAATAAAAAAACAGAGCAATTTTATTTGGTTACGATACCTCATGATAAGAAGTTAGATTTAAATGATTTCCGTCGCATGGTAGGTGCCCCAAAAATACGCTTTGCAGAACCTGAAGACCTTTTAGAAGTACTAGGAATTACTCCTGGAGCAGTATCACCAATAGGGTTGGTAAATGATATCGAAAACAGGACAATATTCATTATAGATAAAGAAGTATGGAATGCAGATGAAATTTGTTGTCACCCAAATATTAATTCCGAGACCATGCAAATTCCAGGATCTGAATTTCATAAATTAATTAAAGCTACTGGAAACATTTTAGAAATCAAGGAGTTACCATTTTCAGAACCATTACCAGAAGAATGAGGACTAAAATCTGAGCAAAAATTCTGAATATAATTTCTCCCATATTCTTTCTAATTGGAATAAAATATATAAGATTTCGAAATCATTATTAATACATGACTTTTTGTCCCGGATGTGGAACTCAAACTGAACCAAATTGGCAAGTATGTCCAAAATGCGGATATAAATTAAATGATGGATCTCAACCCACTACTAGCCCCCCTCCAATCATATATAATACATCTCAACAATCTGAAAGTAACACCTATGGAATAGAAGCGTTAGTATTTGCGATATTAGGGTTCATCATATTCCCAATTATTGGTTCGATACTTGGTATTGTTTTTGGTATAAAAGGGAAAGATAAAGATGATAATCCTTCATATGCTCAATTTGGACTAGTATTAGGTATCATTGGTCTTGCTTGTTGGCTCATATTTGGTTTTGCAATAATAAGTTTTTTTGTCACCCTATTAACGTTAATGGGGCCAACATATTAATTTATTATTATTCCAATAATTATAAACTAAGTAATTGAGAGTGTACCCAAAATGAGCCAGGGAAGAATCAGTATTGAAGGGCGTATAATGGCAGCTAATAACCAAGGAGAAAAACGGATTTCTCGGAATTATACTTATGGCTACATGGTATTATCAGTTCAAGTAGGTGCAGATTTATATTCGGTTTTAGTTTCTTCATCCAAGATTAATACTTACGGATTTTTACCGCGAATTGGGCAATATGTCCATGCCGAAGGTATTAGGTCTCCTGGTCGTGACGGATTTCATGATTATTCATTGAGTCACTTATCAACTCTGGAGCATATAGAACCGCCTAAGAAAAAGTTAAAATGAAGAAACAAAATAATTTATCTTTCTAATCCCAACAGGGTTGTTTCAAGTTTCTCTGAGGTTGTATAAATCGCATTTGGAAACTCATTTCTGATTTTTTTCACATGTTTAGGTTTTCCATCGATAAATATTATAGGTATATGTTTAATCGAGTCGGTCTTCTTGATAATTTTAGCAGTTAAAATTCCTCTCGAGGGTGTTACTTTTAGATAAATGAGGATGATATCAGGGTTTAACTTCTCTATTGTTAATTTGGCATGTACTTCATTTTTATATTCGTATCCAACATTCCACCCTTTTAAAATAAGAGGTGTAATGTATTCATGTAATTCTTCTTCATTCCAATGGACAGCATATAAATTTAACATGATCAATTTTAAAAGTATAGGCAAAAATTAGAACATTTCTATTCATTTTATTTTCAATTTAGTATCTAAATTTAAAAGATTTCAAAAACTTGTATAAGTATAAGTATTGAGTAGAAAAACGAGCGAATCTATCTCATGATAATTTGGATTTTAGAAAGTGATTCTGGAATTAAATTGTTATATAAATCATTTCTAAAAACAGATGCTGATTCAGATATTGTGTCCGGATTTTTAACTGCCTTTAATCATTTTTCGATGGTTGAGTTTAAACAATCATTAGAATCCATAGAAATGGGAGGCTGGCGTTGGATATATATTTTAGAACCAGATTACAACTTGCTTTTTGTAGCTGCTGATGTTAAAAGCATGAAGACTCAAATATTGATGGGTCGATTAAACGTGATAAGAAATTCTTTCCTCGAAAAATATGAAAAGGTCTGGAAAAAGCGAGGAAAAACATGGGATGGTGATTTAAATGTTTTTCTCCCCTTTGTTGAAGAGATCGAGGACTATTACAACCAATGGGGCCAAATTGAGAATGTTTCTCAAATGGGGGATTTTTTCGATGTTTTAGGTGTTTTTCAACAAGTTTTAATTAGCATAAGAAATATTATTGACCACCGCATGTATAGCAAGTCTCAAATTATCATTCTAAATAACATTCAAGAAGAGTATGATAAGATTACTAAACTGGAAAAGTATAAGGATAACCCAGAACTAAAATATATTTCCTTAACTAAAGAATCTTGGTTTAATATCATTGATATAAATTTGATAAAGAATAGAAAAGAAATTATCATTGATTATCTGAAGAAAATAATAAGGATGGTGATAGAGGTTCTAATAAAGGAAAAGGGAAAGTATACTTGTTTAAAATATTTTAGTGAAGAAAAAATTTATGCTTATATTTACAACAACATGCAATTACTAAAAGATCTGGGTTTAGATTTATTCTTTTTGGATCTTTTTCTAATTATATAAATGATAGGCTTTTTTCAAATGATTAAAATCCTATTTTCTTAAAATCAAAATACGTCAAGTTATTTTAAGGATATATAAAGAACGATTTTTGATGTCCATTTATTCAATGATTATCATATTTATAATTAGTTAACTCACTCAAGTTGAGGAATACACAAACCCACAATAATAATACATTTTTAAAGTGGGATGTTTTATAAAATGCTTTGATTATTTCTCAAATATAGAATAGTATTCATTATATAAAACTAGAAGAAAAGGAGTGGTATAAAAGAAATGTCGAGAGAAAGTATATTGAATTTGAGTGCCATTATAGCAAGTATCTTAGCTGTCGGAATGATAGCATATACAATAATTTATATATTTGGAATGTTGAACTAAACTATTTTAATTAATTCAATTTATCAGTCAACTTCTAATTTATAATGTGGAACTGGCGTAAATACTACGTTACTACTACTAACCAGTGATTAAACTGTTAAATAAAAAAATATTTATAAACAATAAATATTGAAACGTATTGGTGGTTTATTGTAATATTCTCTATTTCTTGATATGTCGACACGTACACTTATCTCCGCAGCCATTTTCTATCGTTGGATCATGATCATCGGAGCTAAAATCTATAGGTAAAATGAAATCTTTTGCTATTTCAGTTACAAGCTCCATAGAAACAGACTGGACGTCTGGGTTAGACCTGAAATGGTAATTTATTATATTATCTAGCTTTGAAAGATTAGAACTTGCCAAAAGTATACAAATATTATGGGACCCACTTAACTTAAACGCGTTTAACATGAATGGGCAGAATTTAGCCATCTCAAATATTTCATTGGGATTCTTAGTGTTGATTTCTATAGTTGCCAAATGAATATTAACAAGTCGAAAGTTTATTCCAGGCTGGAACTGAAGAACCCCGCTTTTTTCAAGCTTTTTTATTCGCATTCCAACAGTTGGCTGAGACCGGTTGATTTTCTCAGCAATTTGAGTATGCGTCTGGCTTGGATCATCCTGTACAAGGGTAATTATTTGCTTATCAATATCATCAAGTTTTAATTTATCACTAATCATAATAAATACCATTTTTAAATATAGAAAAATAAAATAGTGTTTTTATCCATTTATTATTTTCAAATTCTGTATGAAAGTAAGCAATAATAAATTATCTTAATTATACGGAGACTTCCACTTTCTGAAATAAAGGTCATACTTCTTAAGTAAGTCCCCAGGATCTAATTTGTGATCTTCTTGCATAGCCTTCAATGCTTCAAGAACAATTTCTGTTTGTAATAATTGAAATTCCTGATTTTTTAAATCGCCAGTTGTGAGATATCTATTACCTACTTCGTCAGCTTTCAGTCTATCCATCGTGTTAATATTATAAATATCCATGAAATAACCAATTATGAATGTGCTAAGCAATAGAATAGGAAAGACAATTATTAACATCCAAATTGTTATGTCAAAAGCTAAGGATATCAAAGATATTGCACTAACGGTCGATACCGCAATAGAGTAATAGGATTGTCCCAACTTTAATCGTGATAACTGTCTTCCAATGAAGTTTGCGCTCCTCACTCTTTTTATTACATTCGATTTTTTTAATCTTAACATTTTTTATTATTCCTCTCAAAATTTATTGATATATGATTAATTTTTCAATTTTTGTTCTTTAAAATGTCTTATTATTTATAAAAAAACTTCAAGGGATTTTATCATTTCAATAGATTGATTTTTTTCAGCTTATTACGAATTTCATTTTTATCTTATTAAATTCTATAATTTAGAAGACAAATCTTTTTTACAACTTATGTCTCTTTGTTTAATATGGAATCAAAAACACCAATAGTTATAACAAAAGAAGACTGTCATCGTTGTCACGAATTAAAAGATTGGCTTCATAAACATGATGTTAAATATATAGAAAGAGACATAGATGACGAAGAATTCACACATGAGCTACTACATGATGATAATTTTTTAAAAACGTTCTGTGATGCTGATGGTTGTATTGTTAATACCCCTGTAGTTATACATAAAGGAAAGTATTGGTTTAAAGAACTCTGGGGCATTTCTGGTCTTAGAGAGAAAGAAGCCAAGAAATTATTTGGAATTAAATAAATATAATATCTGCTTTTTTATTTTTTAAATTCTACAAGTCTTTTTATTATTTTTCGGATTGATCTCAATCCTTCTTCATCGTTTTGAACCCCTTCCTTACCTTTATCACTACTCCATAAGGAAGCGCCCAAATTAGCCCCAAACGCTCCACCTGAGACGGAAATAACATGATTTTGCTGGTAGAAATCTAAAATGCTTCTTATAGCAATCTCTTGCCCTCCACTTCGATCTCCTCCTACAGCTAATACCGCTCCAATTTTATCTTTAAATACATTTGGGTTTTTGGCAACCATGGCGCGACAGCGATCCATTACTGTTTTCAGTTGACCTGATAAATTACCCTGAAATATTGGAGTACCAAAGAGAAGAAATTTAGCCTCTTCCAATTTGATATAAAGATCCTCCATATCATCTTTATTGACACATCCTTTTTTCTCTCGAATGCAATAATCGCAATGAAGGCAGAAATTAATTTTTTTATTTCTAACACTCCAAAACTCCGTGTTAAATCCAAATTTTTCAGTAGCATAATTCAAGGCATATTGCACCGCATGTTCTGTCCCTTGCTTTCTGGGGCTCCCACAAATTCCAAGTAATAGATTCGTACTTTCTACCATAATATTGCATTTTAATTATTGTTATTTTAAATTAACCATTAATATTTAAAAAAAAGTTTTAAAATTTAAAATATTAATATTAAAAGAAGAAGAAAATGGATTCGAGTAAAGCGAGTTTAGCAAGAATTAAAATTAAATTTCCTGAGAAATTATGGATTTCTCACATTTTCAAGAAATTTAGTGGAATTCGAATGGAAATTGAATACTTTCTTCCTTATGATTTTGAAAATTCTATTGGAAATTCTATTATTGAAATTTTTCATTATAGTATAGACTCATTAATAGATGAGATTAAAATCCATGAATCTGTCATTGATTTTAGCATTTTAGAAAAGGAAGAGAATCGAGTTAAGTTTAACATAAAAACAAAGGATCCATTTTTATTATATGCTGTAATAAAATGTGGGGTGTTAGTCAATTTCCCCGTGCGTGTGAGAGATGGATACGCCTTTTGGAGGCTTATTTCTACTAGAGAAAGGATAGATGAGCTGTTAACTCTTTTTGAACAAAAATCAGTAAATTTTACTCTGCTTAAAATTGGTAATTCTCCATATACACTTGACGACGATAAAAATAAGTTAACTTTTAACGAATCCAATGTATTGGACAAGGCAATTTCCTCAGGATTTTTTAATATTCCTAGAAATATATCTTTAGAAGAGTTAGCTAATGAACTAGGGAAATCTAAGTCAGCTTTATCAGTAATGCTAAGAAAGATAATTAAAAAGAAAGTGTTAATTGAAATCTAAATAAATTTATTCATAACCATTCTTCCTTAAAAATGGTCCCTTCAACACTTACTATTATATACTTTATCGGCACTTTTCTACTTGCTCTTTTTGCAGCCTCTTGAGCTAGCCCAAGTAAACCACCACAACAAGGGATTTGCATCCTCATTACTGTTAGGGTGTTTATTTTTGCTTCATCAAACCAAGATCTAATCTTTTCGATGTAAATTTCTCTTCCTTGGTCGAGTTTAGGACATGCGATCGCAATAGAATGGCCCTTTAAATACTTATCATGATATTCACCAAGAGCATAAGCAACACAGTCTGCCGTAAGTATCACGTCAGCTCCTTGAAAGTATGGGGCTGCTGGATTTATTAAATGCATTTGAACGGGCCATTGTCTTAATTCGGTGGAATTTTTTCCGGTAATATCTGTCTGTTTCTGAGATTCGTTAAATTTCGTTGTTTCTGTAGAAGCACAGTTGCACATATGATCATCAAGTGTTATTTTGAAATCTCCCGAAGCACAACCGCATTCTTGGGCGTGTTCGGCAACCAGTTGCTTCACTTGATTTAATTCTGCCTCCTCTTTTTGTGACAAAGATTCTAAATGTTTCTCAACTGCCTCTTCGTCGAATTCTAACGCTTCCCTTTCAATAATCTCAAGAGCCCCTTCAGGACATTCGCCTATGCAAGCACCCAAGCCATCGCAAAAAACCTCGTTTACAACTTTAGCTTTTCCGTTTATTATTTCTAAGGCCCCCTCTGCGCAACCTATAACACATTGTCCACATCCAGTACAAAGATCTTCATCGATCTCAATGATTTTTCTATTAATTCTTTGATTTGCTTCAGTCATAATTAAACTAAATAGGAGTGATTATATATCTTTAATTTCGAACATGTTCTTGAAGATTCTTCAAATAAGTTGATAATAAAAAAAGGAATGATTAGAGCTCCAATTCTTTCAATCAATTCAAATTCTCATCCCGAAATCTGATTACGATTTGATCTTTCCTACTAATAACGGCTCCCATAGATTTCTCCTGCTTTTAATAACGATGACAGACATAAATAGTCCCATGATCACATTAGTCAGAATATTCGCAATTAAAAATCCCAAACTTATATTCCCTTCTACGGCGAAGATAAGGACTAGAATTCCAACAATACTATATGGATCTACAAAGGGCCACAGAACAGGATTAAATGGATGCATTGGAATATCTAACAGAATGTGGAACACATTTCCGAGCATGCAGGATAACGCAAGAGTCGGGGTTAACCTACATTCTTCCTTTGTCTTAATTTTATCGAGACGAAAGAACAACGAAGTCGAAATCGGATACAGCATAACGACAACCAAAATTGAGATAATAGTTCCTATAGTAAGCGCACCAATCAAGCTGTGCAAGATGAAATGATCTGGGAGAACTCCATTAAAAAAAATGATTAAAATTGGCACTTCAATATCAGGTACAACTGAACCAACAATTAAACCCGGCAGATTTAATTGTTAAAGGTAGCTAATCTAATCCATAAAGATTTCAAAATGATATGTTGTAGCTGTTTTATAGCAGGAAAGTCTAGAGAGCTAATGTTAGGAGATGGGGTGCTTTATTGTGGATGAAGAAGGTTGTATTAAAATATCAAAATTTAGTCCAGGTTTTGACTACGGTCTTAAAATACTAGATGAGATAGGTTGTATAGACTACTACTATTTCGATTTCAAATTGACTAAGAATTCTATATACTTTTTTTGATTATTGTGGGGGATGATTGTGTATGATGATCCTAATAAAACTATATTTTATTCTTGACTTTTGGTTCAGGAATTATGATCGCATGATCCTCTTTAATACGATTTAATCGTTCTTATAACCTTTAAGTAGAAATTGCTGCCCAAAAAAAGGAAAGAGAATAAAATTTATTATTAATTAGGTTTTTTAACTGCTAGTTTGCGCTTCTTCTCAGGTATAGTTGACGGAACAACTTGTCGATTTTTCATCAAGAAGCCAAAAATAATTATTGCCGCTGCTAAGATACTGCTGCCTGTTATTAGTGAAATTTAGGATTTTGGTTCAGGAATAATGATCGTGTGGTCCTCTTTAATACGATCTAATACTATTTGAGTTTTTACCTCTTCCACTTCTGGAAGATTGCGAAGATTTTCTATAAGTTTCATTGAATCCTCATGGTCTAAGCATTTGGCCATGATAAATATTGGATAATCCCCCGTTATAATGTAAGCATATTTGATTCTATACATTTTTTCGATTTCTTCTTTAATTTGCTCGATAGGACGTCGAGAATTTACTCGAAGCGAGGCCATCACCATTTCGCGATATCCTAACTTCCTACAATCGATTATCGCCATGTATTTTTTAATTATATTATCTTCTAATTTTTGGATTCTAGTACGTATAGCTGTTTGACTCATTTCCGTTTTTTCTGCTATTTCCCTATTTGTTATTTTACTATCTTCTTGTAAAAATTCTAAAATCTGTTTATCAACATGATCATATTGATATTCGTTTGTTGAATTAATTGATACCATTTAAAATTACCTTAAAAGTTGTTTTCTTATTATTATTATCAATTTATATATAGCTTTACTTTTATATAAATATTTTCACTAAATAATTAGATAATTGTAATAATTTTTCGCTAATAAAGTTCGTTTTTTTAAATTAAAAAACTATAATTTAAATATTATTTCATATTTCTTTTCTACAAAGATATCATAAATTAATTTATTTTGATATCAAAATGAAAAAAAATAGATAAAATAACTATAAAGTGAAAAAAATGGCAGTTAAAACACTAGATTATTCTGGTTTGAAATGTCCAATGCCAGTTTTGAAGACAAAAAAAGAATTGAAGAACTTAACTTCGGGACAAGTTATTGAAGTAATATCTGATGATGTTGGAGCTAAAAAAGATATTCCGGCATTGTTAAATAAGATTGGCGATGAACTCGTAGAACTCAAGGAAGAAGGTTCAAAATTAATATTTATCATAAAAAAAGCGTAGATTTCGGTAATTAAGAGCTGAAAAAATATGACTACTTATTCGATGTTTATTAGTACGGAACCATATAAATTCGAGGTTACCGATTCGTTAATCGAATTGTGTAAAGCCTTGATAAAGAAGGGACACACCATAAAAGGATTTTTTTTCTTTGGAACAGGTGTTTACAACCTTAAAGCAGATATTAGTTGTGGTTCGACTATAAGAGATGTTCCTAAAAAATTGGAGAAATTTACAACTGAAAATAATATTCCTGTAGTGGCTTGTTCAACCTGGGTAAGTTTAACAGGAATTAAAGAATCAAATTTCATTGAGGGAGCAACTGAAGAAGGCTTAGGGGACTTTTCTAACTGGGTTGTAGAATCAGATAAAATACTTGTATTTGGGACGGGGGGCTGAGCAAAATGATAGAATCTGTAGTAATAATAACTGATCAATCACCAATGGGCAAGAATTCTACTCTGGAAGCAATTCGTATTGGTTCAGGATTTGTAGCCCTTGGAGAATATGTCAACTGTCAAATTGTATTCATGGGGGATGCTGTCTATCTACTTAACAAAAACGTTAAACCAGAGGCTATTGGAATGGATTCACTCGATGAAATCATAGAGATCGCAGATTTATCAGATTTGGAATTATATGTGATAGATCAAGCATTAGAAGATGCTGGAATGACTGCTGCTGATTTGATTGAATACGAAAATTTGAAGATTATCACGATCGATGAAGTTGTTGATTTAATTGCAAACGCTGATACAAGCTTTAGATTTTAATGGAGGAGAATAAAATATGTCGGAGAATGAAAAAGTATTATATTTATTTGGATATAGTGAAATGACAGGGACGCATCTAGAGCGCCTAATGCCGATTTTAAAAGGGCAAGTTAACAAGGGTTCCCAGATTGGATTTGTATTGATTCACGACGGAGTAATCGGGATTAACAAGAAAGGTAAAATTCCGAAAAAAATGGAAGAACTACTCAACATGAGTATTACAATTTATGCGATGATCCCTGATTTACAAGCTCGTGGAATAGCTCTGGAAAACATTCATGATAAGGTTAAACCTATTGAATACGACGATCTGATAGATATTTTAGATGTAACGCCAAAAATAATTTCTTGGATGTAAGTACTACAAGAAAACAAAATAGATTTTTTGAAAATTCATGGTAATAAATATTACAAAATTTACGAAAATAAACAAATTAGAAAAAAAAAACTGAAGTGAAAAAATATGGCTGAAACAATAAACTATATTGTAAAGGATAAATCATTCGAAAAGTTCGCAATGATGATGTTACTCGGCACAACTGGAGATGCTATGGATATACACTCCAATTTTTTCTTCACCTTTTGGGGTTTGAATTTATTAACCAAAAAGTTTAAACCTAAAGTAGCTGGAATGCCTACTCCAATGAAGGGTATGGGCGCAAAGATTTTTCGCAAAAGGATGGCGAAATTTGGGATTGAAGATCCGATGGGCATGATTAAAGACGCTGTCGAAAATGGTAACATGAAATTATTTCCATGTCAAATGACAATGGATTTAATGAAGATTAAGGCAGAAGACATAATTGATATTGCTGAGGAGCCTGTTGGTGCCGCTACATTTTTAGAAATGTGTGCAGATGGAAAAATAGTCTCCTTGTAGGACTAGTAGTAAATAAAATTTTAATTTTTTTTTTTTATTCAAGATAAATAAAAGGTGGAAAATGTGTCAGAAACGAAAGAAGAACACCGAGAATATAAGACAGATGAAGATTTCGATAGAGCTTTTTTTAAAGATATAGAAAGAAAGACAAATATATGGCAATGTATTCAGTGTGGAACGTGCACGGCTAGCTGTGAGTCTGGACGTTGGACAGCACTTAAAACACGATCAATAATTAGAAAGGTTTGTTTAGGAGATCTTACTGTACTTAAGGACCCCGATATCTGGCTCTGTACTACATGTTACAATTGTTATGAAAGATGTCCACGCGACGTAAGGCCGACAGATGTTATAATGGAATTAAGAAATTATGCAACTAAACTGGGAAATATTTCACCCAATCATAGGGCTGTTGTTGGATATTTACAAAAATTTGGTCATGCAGTACCGATAAATGATGAAGTTAGAAAAAGAAGAGTCGAATTGGGTTTGGAAGAATTACCTCCTACTGCGTTTAAATTTAAGCAAGAAGGAGATGATAAAGACTTAAAAAAATTTGAAGAACATTTGTTCGATTTACCTCCTGTTGAAGATAAGGAGGAGAAAAAAGAAAAAAAAGAGGAGAAGTAAGAAATGGTAAAAGAAAAAACATTCGCATTTTTTCTCGGCTGTTTGATGCCAAATAGATACCCTGCTATAGAAAAATCGACCAATTACGTAATGGAAAAGCTTGGATATGAAATGCTGGACATGGAACGTGCCACATGCTGTCCCGCGCCAGGAGTTTTCCGTTCATTTAATAAAGTTGATTGGATGGTCGCTGGAGCTCGAAATTTATGTATTGCGGAACAATTAGATGCGGACATTTTGACAGTTTGTAATGGTTGTTTTGGAACTCTCCAAGAAATAAATAAACATTTAAAAGAAAATGAAGAGCATCGTGAAATGGTCAATGAAAAGCTGAAATTACTTGGTGACTACGAATTTCAAGGAACGATCGATGTGCGACATGTAGCTGAAGTCCTTGGATATGAAATAGGGCCTTGGGGTATAGAGGATCATATAATAAGAAAGCTTAATGTAAAAGCTGCTATCCATTATGGATGTCATTTCCTGAAACCAACTAGAATTAGAGAGATTGAAAGTTCAGAAGGTCCAACTATAGTTGAAGATTTTGTTGAGGTTTTGGGTATTGAGTCAGTACGGTTTAAAGAACAACTTACTTGCTGTGGTGCTGGTGGTGGTCTAAAAGCATACTCCGGTGATGCAAGTATGACGATATTTGGTGAAAAAATGAAGAATATTGATAATGTAAAACCCGATATCATATTAGATATATGTCCTTTCTGCCATTTACAGTATGAAACCGGACAGGATTATCTAAATAAAAATAAGGGTTGTAATTATGATTATCCAGTTATTCATCTTTCCCAGCTCGTTGCTTATTGCATGGGGATGGATCAGGAATTTGTTGGTCTGCAATACCAGTTGATGGGTAGAGATTTTATTTTTGGGGGAGAAGACGTAATAAAAGAAGAAGAGGAGGCTGTTTAAATGACAGTTGAAGAGAAAGTTAAGAAAACTGACGAAATTAAGGGTGAGGCAGATTCAAAATATGAAGAAGAACCTCGAATTGGGGTTTTTGTTTGCCACTGCGGACATAACATCGCTGATACCGTTGATGTTGCCAAAGTGGCAGAATATGCTAAAAATTTACCTAATGTTGTTAAAGCTGAACACTATATGTTCATGTGTTCAAAACCAGGTGTACAAATGGTTAAAGATTCCATTGAAGAATTAGGAGTTAATCGAACTGTTGTTGCATCATGCTCAAAAAATCAGCATGGTAGAACATTTGCTAACGCCATTTCAGAAATGGGATTAAATAAACATCGACATCAACAAGTAAATATTAGAGAATATAATAGTTGGGTCCATAAGAAAGAGAAAGCTAAAGCCACATATAAAGCCACTCGATTGGTGGAAGCAGGAGTTAATAGAGCAAGAAAGTTAGAGGATGTTGAAACTCGCAGAGTTGCTACTACAAAAGCAGCTTTAGTAATTGGAGCTGGAATTGCGGGACTTCGTTCAGCTCATGATCTTGCTGAATTAGGAATTCCTGTTTATTTGATAGAGAAATTATCGACCATTGGTGGCCATATGACTCAACTCAATAAGACATTCCCAACACTAGAATGTCCACAATGTTCAATATCACCTTTAACAAATGGTGTTGCAAATCATCCATTAGTTGAATTATATACTAATGCTCAAGTAAAAAGTGTTGAAGGTTCAATGGGCAATTTTGAAGTGGAAGTGGAGATTAAACCTCGATATGTTAAGGATAATTGTACTTCTTGTGGGGAATGTGCTGCACATTGTCCAGTTGAAGTATCAAGCGAATGGGATAGCGGGATGGCAGTGAGAAAAGCAATTTATAAAGCTTATCCACAAGCAATTCCGGCGACCTACATTAGAGATAAGAAGAATTGTATTGAGTGTAATACTTGTATTAACGTATGTCCCGTTCAAGCAATCGATTTTTCGATGCAAAAAGAAACTAAAACATTTAAAGTAGGTTCAATTGTTGTAGCTGTTGGCTATGATGAGTATAATCCTACTGAAATTGAACCATACCATTATGGTCAAGAAGGATATGAAGATGTCATCACGCAGTTAAAATTAGAGAGAATGTTAGCACCTGGATCACTTACTAACAGTCAATTATTAAGACCTTCAGATGCGAAGATTCCAAAAAGTGTTGTAATAATACAATGCGTTGGTAGCAGAAATGATCAAGTTGGAAATGTATATTGTACTGGAGTATGCTGTAAATTTGCAGTTAAAAATGCGAGAATAGTCAAAGAAATGTACCCTGATAGTGATGTTACCATCTGTTATATCGATATAAGAACTCCTGGATTGAATTTTGAGGAGTTATACAAATCTGCTCAAGAAGTTGGAGTAAGATTTATCAGAGGTCGTCCATCAGAAATAATTAGGGATCCAGTCTCAGGAAATTTAGAAGTAATTGTTGAAGATACTTTAAGCATGACTCCATTACAATTAAAAGCAGATATGGTTGTACTTTCAGCTGCTATGGTTCCTCCTGAAGGTATTGGTCCCTTAGGATCGAAACTTCATGTGCTTAGATCAAAGGAAGGATTCTTAAAAGAATTTCATATTAAAATGAACCCTACATTAAGTAGTAAGGGAGGGATTTTCTTAGCTGGAGCTATTCAAGGACCAAAGGATATATCAGAATCAGTTGCCCAAGCTGGAAATGCTGCTGCACTAGCAGCTGCTCCGTTAGTAAAGGGGTATATAGAAAGGGAAATGTTAGTTCCTTCGGTTGATTTTGATTTATGTGTTAGATGTGGTCTATGCAAAACCGTCTGTGCTCCTGCTGCAATTGAGATAAATGATGACGGAACACCTATGGTTAATGAAATAGCATGCAAATCATGTGGTATGTGTATGCCTGCCTGTCCTACAGGAGCAATACAATTAATAAATTTTAGTGATGAACAACTATTAGATGAAATAATAGCAATATCTGGCGGAGGTGTCATTTGCGAAGATGAGCTGTGAAAACATTGAACCCGAAGTACTGGAAAAAATGGAGAACATCGTAGTCTTCATGTGCAATGAATGCGGTCAAGGTTCAGCAAATACAGCTGGAGTGGCAAGAATGGCATATAATCCTGCAATTCGTATTGTGCGTGTTCAGTGTACGGGTCAAATTGGCCCTATTCAAATAATGGATGCTTTAAGTAATGGAGCTGATGCAGTAGCTTGTGTTGGATGTTGTTTAGGAGCATGCCATTTCTTTAATGGGAATGTTTTATCGATGCATAGAATAAAGCTTTTAAAAAAGGTATTCAAAGAATTAGGCTATAGTGATCAATTTGTCAATCAATATACATCCCGCGCAGCCGAAGGAGAAACAGCTGTAGGTGATTTTGAGGATATTGTAATACGATTAGCAACTGCAATTAGAGAGGAGGGGACAATAAAAGATGGATGTTAAGATATTTCAATTTCATGGATGCAATAAATGCTTTAATGAGACTATTTTGCTAAATGGAGAATCGGAATATAAGGTAGAATTTATTGAAGATCCAAAGAACTGGAAGGAAACAAAAACTGACGTATCTGTTATAACTGGATACCTTTTGCTTGAAGATAGAGAAGTTTTGGATAAAATCAAATCTAATTCTGGAAAGATAATTGGTTATGGAAATTGCGCCACTACAGGTGGAGTATTTGCTCTTGCGAACCAGCGAGGATACGACATTTCCCCATTAAATAAATTCATTGTAGACGCCCAAAAAATAAACGGTTGTCTTGGCGAAGTTGAAGAATTAAAATCTGCAATAAACTATGAAGAACCTTCCAAGTTAAAAAATTTATGCTTGGTATGTGGTAGGAAAACTACATGTGATTATTTAGATGAAGTAAAACGCCAAATTGAATTAGACGATGATACGACTTGTTTTAACGATCTTGGATATCTCTGCAGTGGTTTTATAGCTAAAGAATGCAAGGAACGATGCATTGATTATAATGCTCCTTGTAGGGGATGCAAATCTTCATTGGAGCGTCCAGGTATCAGAATGTTAGGGATGTTTGGTACTTTAATGGGGAATATTGAAGTTGCTACTGAGCATTCTGAATTAGGTGCTACTGATAAACTTGCAGATCAAGACGATGATGTAACAGATAGTTTACCTGATGTGTTAGGGAATTTCTTTAGATTCACATTGCCAACCTCAGGACTACCAAGAGGTAGAATTCCTTCATCGGGAAACATACTTAATGATGTATTTGCAGGAAGATTAATTGAAGAATTGCCATTAATCTCTGGTTTATTAGGCGGAGATCATTCAATCTCATTAACTCTTAAAATAATAGAAACTTATGAGAAAGCAAATCAAATTGAATTGAGTGAACCAACGAAAAAATATAGACAAGAACTTCTAGAATTAGAAAATCAATTGCAAGAAGCTATTAAAAGTAAAGATCCTGAACAATATAAAAAGATTACTGATGAAATAAGAAAGATTGGTGGTAACATGAACTTATCAAATGTATTCTTTGGTGGTTTTAGGACACAAATTGATGATAATGATAATTTTGAAGATTATAAAACCCATGTTTTTGATGTGGTTGAAGGAACCTATAAGAATGGTTCAGTAGAATTTAAAATAGATCCAATTGGTATTGTAAAAGAAATTATAATTAAAGAGGTATGAAGATGAGTTTTGAATTACTAAAAAGTGAAATCATAGACGCTGGTTTATGCCAGGGCTGTGGATTATGTGTAGGTTCATGTAAACATATTGAAATGGAAATATTAAGACCAACACTTAAGGATTATTGTATTCTTGAACGAAATGGCGAAGATTGTGGAAAATGTTATCAAACATGCCCTCAAGTGATTCAGAAAAAGTTCAAAGAAAAACAACCATTAGGTATTTATTCACTGAGAACGAAGAATCCTGAAATTTTATCTAAAGCTTCAAGTGGAGGCTTTGTTACGACTTTGACAAAGGAATTATTGGAAAATGAGACTATTAAAGAAGTTATAATGGTTCAAGAAAACGATGAAAAACCAATTGCTGGTAGAGTGACAGATCCTGATGATGTTGTTCAAAAAGCTGGCGTTTTCTATGGTCGTTATGGAGTTCTTGAAAGATTAGTTGAACTTACTGGTGAGACTTTTGAACCCGTAGGCATCGTTGGAGTACCTTGCGAAATGAGAGGTGCCGCTGAATTAGCAGAGGCCATGAATAGAGAGATTTTAAAAATTGGTCTTTTCTGCAATTCCCAAATGCGAACTGAAGAAACTGACAAAGGTTTAGTTTGTTCTCCATGCTGCAATGGGTGTCCTTCTGGTGTTAATGCTCAAGGTTATATCTCTTTAATCCGTCAAGGACAATATCAAGATGCAGTTGATTTAATAAGAGAAAATAACCCATTACCCTCAATTTGCGGAAGAATTTGTACCAACGAATGTGAACATGCTTGCACTCTAATAGGTGATGACCATCCTGTAGCGATTAGAGAGCTAAAGAAATTTGTCACTGAATGGGAGATCCAACAAGAGCATAAACCCAAGAAAGCAGTTAAAAATAACGGGAAAAAAGTAGCTATAATTGGTGCAGGACCTGCAGGATTAACTGCAGGACATTATTTAAGAAAATTAGGATATGCACCAACTATTTTTGAGAAAACTGATCAAACAGGAGGGATGCTTCGTTTTGGTGTACCACAATTTAGATTACCTAACTATGTATTAGATTACGATGTGAAATCTATAACAGATGCAGGTGTTGAGCTTGTTTTAAACAAGCCTTTAGGTCCTGATATGACGATTGAAGACCTTAAAAAAGAAGGTTACGAAGCTATATTTATTGCTACTGGCCAATATAAGCCCAGAACATTACGTTTAGAAGGCGAAGAATTACCAAATGTTCATGTTGCGATTAATTTTCTCATGGATAGAAAGTATCGCTTCTGGGAGAACGAAGAAGAATTCAAAGGTAAAACAATTGGCATCATTGGAGGAGGTCCTGTTGCAGTAGATGTTGGTCAAACTGCGTTGAGACTTGGAGCGGAGAAAGTTCATCTTGTAGATATAATGAATGAACAAGATCTTGAATTGGTACTTAAAGATATTCCCGAGAATGAATATGAGTTCATGAATTATCATTTTGCGACTTCAACTTCAAAAATAACCCAAAATGAAGATGGTAAATTAGTCTTGAATTGTTATAACATTGAATGGGGCACTCCAGATGATACAGGCAGACGTCCCTTAAATAAAGTTGAGGGGTCTGAATATGAGATACCAATTGATGTTATCGTCATGGCAGTAGGACAAGCTGTGGATTTTGACTTAATTGATATAGCTACTAATCATGAACTTGAGAAAGAGAGAAATAAAATTGACATTAATCCAGTGACTTTTGAAACAAGCATCCCAGGAGTATTTGCTGGAGGAGATATTGTGTCTAATTCAAAAGCTGTAGCGATAGCTGGGATTGCTCACGGAAAAGAAGCTGCTATTTCAATAGACAGATATTTGAAAGGTAAAGACTTAGAGGCTGGGCGATATGTTCAAAATAAAATGTTCTTTACTGGGCCTCGAAAGCCTCCCAAAGATTATTCATTGAAGCCAGAAAGCCTAAGTGAGGCTACAGAAGAGATTCAATGGTCATTTGATGAAATTGATGAGAAATTCAATGAAGAAATGGCCATACAAGAAGCAAGAAGATGTTTAAGTTGTAATCATTTCTGTTCGCACTGCCAAGATTTTCCAGCTATTTATTCAGATATTACTGCTGGTGAAGTTGGCTCAAAAAAGGGATACACAACTGTAGTCGCTTGGACAGAAAAAGGAAAAGAGCTCGTTGATAATGCAATAACAAAGGGATTATTTGACGAAGGTAAAGTAAACGAAGATGAACTAAAAAACGCCATAAATCTTAAATCAAAACGAGAACTCATGGATTTCGAGAAAACCCCAAGAAAACAAGTATTAGATTATGTAACCCTTCAAGGACCAAGTACAATAAGCGATATCGTGAATAACACTGGACTTGAACCAAAAAAGGTTAGATATGAAGCTCTTAGATTAGTTCAATTAATGGAATTTGAAATGAAAGCAGAACCCGATATGGAAGAACCTCTGTTTACAATTATATGTGATTAATAATTAATATTACCAAATTAAAAAATCGGAGAGAGAAAATTTATGAAATTTGACGAAGAATTAAATGTATGCGGATTAGTATGTCCAGTTCCAGCACTCAAAACCAAGAAACAGTTAATGAAAATGAGACCTGGAACTGTATTAAAAGTAGTTACAGACTATAAACCCGCAAGTGAATCTGTTCCAAGAGATTTGGCTAAACAAACCAAACATAAACATTTAGGAACTGAATTCCTCGAAGACGAGGAACAATGGTACATATTTTTTGAGACTGTTAAATAAATAACTAAATTTTTATTTTTTACATTTCTTTTTTTTAAAAATTTCTTATCTTGATTAATAAAGTAATACCACGCATTTCTTGACATTAAGCAGTAGTCAGTTGCTCCAAGTTTTTCTAGAAGTATAACTCTTAATTTTCTTGCCTCTAGATTTTCTGGATCTGCTTGAATTAGTACATCTAAGACTTGAAGCGCTAATTGTGGTTTATTATTCTTATTTAATTCCTTAACTCTATTAATCACCTTCTTAGGATCTCCAATTAAGTTTGAAACCTCTTTCATTACTTCTTTTTCAGGCCTTGGTAGTAAATGAGCGGGATTGTCATCGAAATATCCATGATACCATCTATAGACATTGTAAGTAAAAAATTCCGGTTTTGAATAAAGCATTTTAATATAACGATTATTTTTAAGATGATCTGGAATTTTAACCTTATGAATCATTTCGGAGATATGCACCCCTTGATTAATATAATCAACAACTTGATCGTGTAATGCTCTAATGACTTCGATATTGGCATTAAGAGCTTTAAGTACATTCTTTCCCTTGTACATGACTCCCGCACCATTACAGAAAACGTATTCAGGTTTTTTTGCTCTAACCAGTTCTAAGGTTTTAGCCCAATCTAACGCAAAACGAGTTGGTTTCCACGGATTTCCTATATTAGGGAAAGTTCCAATTATTAAATCTCCAATAAATGCACACTTGATCTCTGGAATATAAACCCAGCATGCATCATCCGTTTCAGCACGAGCCGTATATAATTCAAAAGTTTTATTTCCTAATTTTATTGTCATTTCTCCCATAAAAGTTTTACTAGGATATGTTAATTCCCATTTCGCCTCTTTAATTTTGGATCTATAATAAAAATCTTAAAATAACATGTGAAAACTAATAGAACTATGAAAGTAGTAATTATTGGAAATAACGTGGCAGGGACTTTTACAGCTCAAAATCTTAGATCTCTCAATGAAGATATTGAAATCGAAGTCTTTACCCAAGAACAGTATCCTTACTACACAAGGATTAAACTACCAGAATTAATACCTGAAAAAGTTACGATTGATAGTTTAATTGTATTTAAAGAAGATTGGTATGATGCCAAACGAATCAACTTACATTTGAACAAAAAAGCAGTGAATATTGATCCAAAGAATAAAAGTATCCTTTTTGAGAAGGAAGATAAACCAGTACTATATGATAAACTGATCCTTGCTTTAGGAAGCACTCCAAATATTCCCCCTATTAAAAATGCAAGGGAAATGAAGGATGGAAATAGAGGAGTTTTCACTTTGCGGACAATAGATGACGCATTACAGATCAGAGATTATATTGAAAAATTTGACATAAAGAAAGCTATTGTTATTGGAGGAGGTCTTTTAGGCTTAGAATTGGCGAATCAATTAAAAGATACTAACCTCGAAACCACCGTTGTAGAATTTTTTCCAAGGTTATTACCACGACAATTGGACGAGGAATGTGGGACCATGCTTAAGAATGAAATTGAAAGTAGGGATATAAAAGTGGTTTTGGACGCGACTACTGAAGAAATTTTAGGAAATGGTAAGGTTAGCGGAATTAAGTTAAAAGATGGTAGAATATTTGAAGCAGGTTTAATATTGATTCAAGCAGGAATTAGGCTAACAATAGATTTGGCGAAAAACGCCGGCATTGAAACTAATAGGGGAATCATAGTAAATGAATTCTTGGAGACTAGTGAAAAGGATATCTATGCGGTAGGAGATTGTGTTGAATACAAAAATCAAGTATGGGGCATCATCCCCGCATGCATGGAGCAATCAAAAATCGTAGCTGCTTCCATCATTGGATCTAAAAGGGTAAGATATGAAGGTACAACCCCCAAAAATACATTAAAGATAGTTGGTCTTGAATTGACTTCAATAGGTATAATAGACCCATCAAAAGAAGAATCTGGAGGTTGGGAAATCTTAAAAAAAGCGGATAAAGAAGATTGTTGCTATCAAAAAATAATTCTTAAGGATAATAAACTCAAGGGGGCGATTCTTTTTGGAGAAAATAAAGTCATGTCTTACATCTATAAGAAAATGGAAGAAGATATAGATCAAGAAGAACTTAGAAAGTTGTTAGAATTATACATCTTTGTTTGTAATAATTGCGGAATGGAATATGATGAGGCTAAAATGAATGTCTTGTTTTATGATTTGCCCGCTGACTTCAAATGTCCTGGTTGTGGTGGATCTAAGGATAATTTTAAAAAAAAGGAATAAAAAAGAGGGAAAGTCATGACAACCTATAGATGTAAAAGATTTAATTATCTTTATATTGAAGATGAACAAGGAAATATATTTGAAAATGTGGGAAATGATTACAAATGTCCTAAATGCCGTGCATCAAAGAGTTTCTTTGTTAAAAAGGAAAATACCAAGTAATATTTTTAAATCTGTTATCATATCTCTTTTTTTTAGGTGAAAATATTATGGTTTACGATATAGTAATTAAAAATGGTAGAATAATCAGTGGAGCAGGGAATCCTTGGTATCATGGAGAAATTGGTATTACAGAAGGAAGAATTAGCAAAATCAGACCCAAGATAAACGAAGATGCTGAGAGAGTAATTGATGCCAACGGGTTAATCATTTGTCCAGGATTTATAGATATTCATTCTCATTCTGATTATATTTTACCCGTAAATAGAAGTCAAGAATCAACTTTATGTCAAGGAATCACTACAACAATGGTTGGCATGTGTGGGGATGGAATGGCTCCTATTCCTGAAGGTAAGGAAGAAGAATTTAAGAAAATAGTAGCTAAACTGGATCCAGTACTCCAACAGTTTGATTATCCATATCATACATTTGCAGAATATTTGGATTATAATGAACGTAAAAGAAATTCAGGAAACTTAGCTTTTTGTGTAGGTTATGGAAATATAAGATGGGCAGGAGGCCAAGCTTTCGAAAACCGGGCAGCAACACGCGAAGAGATGGAACAAATGCAATCATATTTACGTGAAGCCATGGAAGCAGGAGCATTTGGAATGAGTACCGGCTTGATTTATGCCCCACAAATATTTGCTAAGACTGAAGAAATTATTGAACTTGCTAAAGTAGTGGCTGAATATAATGGCTTATATTTCTCTCATATTCGCAGCGAAGGAAAAAGTATAATTAAAGCAATTAAAGAAGCTATAGAAATTGTCGAAAAATCTGGATGCATTGGAGGTCAAATAGCACACCATAAAGTCGCTGGTGAAGCGTTTTGGGGAAGTAGTATCCAAACTTTAAAACTATTTGAAGAAGCTAACGAGAGAGGGATACAAATGACCTATGATCAATATCCATATAACAGAGGAATGTCAGATCTTGCAACAGCACTGCCTCCTTGGACTCGTGAGGGAAATAGAGATATCATCTTAGAGAGGATAAAAGATCCAGAAATTCAAGAGAAAATTAAAAAGGATGTAAAGGAAGGGATTGAAGGATGGGAAAATTGGATTCAAAATGAAGGAATGAATAATATTTACATCTCTACCATAGGCTCTGACAAATGGAAAGACGTTACCACTTTAAGCATTCCTGAAATCACTAAAATTAAAGAAATGGCTGATGATTGGGAGACCTTTTTTACATTACTTATCGATAATAAATTAGTAGTAGGAATCACGATTGAAAGCATGGGTGAGGAGGATGTGCGGCGAATAATGACGGGACGGTATCAAATGGTGGGTACTGACGGAGCAGGAATTCCTGCGGCTTTCAGTTCTGGAGCATATCATCCCAGATTTTTTGGGACCTATCCTCGCATTCTTGCTAAATATGTAAGAGAGGAAAAAATCTTAACCCTTGAAGATGCGATAAGAAAGATGACCTCTTTTCCCGCTAATAAGCTTGGACTTCAAGATAGAGGGCTAATTCGTGAAGGAAATTGGGCAGATATCGTCATGTTTGATCCACTAACAGTAAAAGATACTGCTACTTATGAACACCCTTATCAACTCCCTCAAGGCATTCCTCATGTTATTGTGAACGGAGTAATAGTTGTTCAAAACGGAAAAAAAAATAAAAAGTCACCGGGAAGAGTTTTACACCGAACTTGTTGAGAATATATTTATAATTTATTAAATTAATATTTTTATTATACATTCAATTACCAAATCCATCAATAATTAAATTTCATCTAAAAATTAATAGGTGTTCTAAATGGCTAAATGGGAATGTTCAGCTTGCGGGTATGTTTATGACGAAGAGGCTGAAGGAACAAAATGGGAAGACCTCCCTGATGACTGGGTGTGCCCAGTATGTGGAGTCGACAAAAGCTTCTTTTCTGAAATCTAAGATTAAACTTTATATTATTATTACTTTTTTTATTTTTTTTCTTTGACAATTTCATTCTTTTTTTTTGATCTTAATCCCTAATCTTCTGGTCAATTTCTAAAAAATAGAAATTAAATTTATAATAATTATAAATCTCTTATGCATATCATAATATACAACAAAATATGGGTGTAAATTAAAATGACTGATTTAGAAATCATTAAAGATGTTGCATATGTTGGATACGTAGATTGGGAAGTTAGGAACTTCCATGGCTATTCGACGCATAAAGGTTCTTCTTATAATGCATATCTGGTAAAAACTGGAGATAAATATGTATTAATTGATACTGTAAAAAGACCATACTTCAAGTATTACTTAGAAAACATTCGATCGGTGTGTGACCCAAAAGATATTGATTATTTGATAATGAATCATATCGAACCAGATCATTCGGGTTCCTTTCCATTAATTTTAGAATATTTACCTAATGCTGAGATTATAGCCTCTTCAAAGGGGGTTGAAATTTTAGAACAACATTATCACGAAGAAGTAGATAAAAGTATTTTCGAAAAAATACGCGCAGTAAAAAATGGTGACACTTTAGACGTTGGGAACGGCAAAATTTTTACTTTTGTTCCTATTCCGATGATCCATTGGCCTGATTCGATGGTTTCTTTTATGACTGACGAAAATGGTAAAAATGTTTTATTTTCCAACGATGCTTTCGGGCAACATTTTGCTGCATCAAAACACTGGGA
>JAGXNU010000059.1 GCA_019894815.1 Promethearchaeota archaeon | reverse complement strand
TATTGGACCTGCTGGAGAAAATTTAGTTAAATATGCGTGTATAATCAACGATAAGCATCATGCAGCAGGACGTTGCGGAATGGGAGCTGTAATGGGTAGCAAGAATTTAAAAGCTATTGCAGTTCATGGCACGGGTAAAGTTCCCGTTCAAGATAAGGATAAAGTGAATGATGCAGCTAAAGAACTTAGAGAATTATTGAAGACATCCGGATTAGGAATGGTATTAGCAGATTCAGGTACACCTGTCCACATAGATTCCATGGCTAGTGTAGGAGATATTATTATTAAGAACTATACAGAGGGAAGATGGATTGGGATTAAAAAAATTGGAGCAAAAGCTTTAAATGCAAGAGGTGAAGTTAAAATGCATGGTTGTTTTAACTGCCCTACCGCTTGTCGCGGATTCGTTGAATATGAGGGAGAATGGGTCTCACGGCCAGAATATGAAACCCTAGGAATGCTAGGTTCTAATTTAATGGTTAATGACTTAGAGGCGTTAATCAAATGGAATTTAATAGTCAATGATCTTGGATTGGACTCAATTAGTCTTGGGGCAGTAATAGGATGTTTTCTTGAATCTATTGATAGAAAGCTAATTGATGTTAATTTAGATGAATTTGGATTTACTGAGGAAAATATTTGGGGCGCTGTTGACCCAATAGAAAAACTTTTTGCCAAAATTGCTTATCGAAAAGGAATTGGTGATGATTTAGCTGAAGGAGTGAGATCTTTTTGTGAAGTAAAGGGATTACCAGACGAACTTTCCATGCATGGAAAAGGACTCGAGATTCCTGCTCATGAACCACGAACAAATAATCTGACGGCATTAGATTATGCTACAACACCTCGAGGGGCATATCATTGTTATGAACCGATGCATTTATCATCCTACATGAATCAAAAAGAAGAAATTGGCTTAACCGAACAAGTAGATCGTTTTGGAACGGGGGATGATGTCGCTGAAGCCGTAGTAAAAATTCAAGATGGCAGTGAGGCGTATTCTGCATGTGGTGGATGTATATTTGGATTTTGGTTCATCCATAAACTCACACCATGGATAAATGGTCTTAATGGAATTACTGGCAGGTCTTATACTGTTGACGATTTTATGAAAGCAGGGCAAGAAATTGTTAAAATTAAAAGAATATTTAATGTCAAGTGTGGGATCAGCAAAGCAGATGATGATTTTGGGAAGAGATTTTATACTCCCCTTGAAAAAGGTGGTTCTAAACGAAATATTCCACCGTTAGAAGGATTATTAGAAAAATATTATCAAATTAGAGAGTGGGATGCTCAAGGTAAACCAATTTAAAAATCTTTAAAATTAAAATCTGAAAATTTTTCTTTTATCTTTTTTTTTTCCACTATGAAGGAGACCCATGACTCAAAAGTTGCAAGGATTCAAAACAGAAGGGCTAAAAAGCGCCATAGTCAGAAACTCATAAAATTAGCAGAGGAACTTTTTCTAAAAAATAAAAATAAATAATTTGTTATCTTGCTTGGTATTCATACCGTTCAATAAGTTCTAATTGCATGTTTTTATTTAATTTCGTGAAATATGCGTTATATCCTGAAACTCTAACTAAAAGCCAGCGGTAATCAATTGGATTAGCCATCGCATCTCTTAATGTATCAGTAGACACGACATTAAATTGCCACTGCATCCCATTCAAATCAAAAAAGCTTTGCACATAACTTGTAAAGATATCTAATGTTTCTTCATGTGTATCTCCAGAATGAGGTATTAATTTAACATTATAAGATGCATTATTTGCCATTTTCAAATAATCTAAGCTCGCAACACTATGAATACTTGGTAATAGGATATCCGTTGTACCAGGAGCGGGAGTTAATCCAGGTGTTAATGCTTTACCTTTCTTTCTACCCGAGGGCAAGGCGCCAGTAAGCATTCCAAATCCTGCGTGGTAACTAATAGACCAATATCCCACTAAGTATTTACCACCTCTATAATTATCAGTAGAATGATAAACTTCATAGCAAAAGTCAATTAAATCCTGAGCAAGTTCGACAGTACCATTTTCACCAGACCCAAATTTTGGAACTCGTTCTATATTGTGTAGAATTGATTCATGACCATTCTCAAAGTTATTTTCAATGGCATCCATTAATGTAGCAAAGTTCAATTCTTTTTTCTTGTAGATGAGATCTCTTACAACTAATAAGCTATCAACCACATCTGTCAATGCCACTAAAGCAACTCCTGATGTATTATAAATAGCTCCTCCTTGAATAAGATCTTTGCCTTGTTCTAAAGGACCCTCAAAAAATCCAGATAATAATGGTGTAGGATGTATATACTTATGGGCTTCTCCTAAATAATTATTTATCTCAATTGATTTTTCTGCTAAATATTTGAGTTGAGTTTTATATGCATTAAGAAAGTCCTCGAATGTCGGGAAAGAAGTTCGAACATCACCCGTTTCAGGACCCACTTTTTCTCCAGTTAAAGGTATGAAACCATTATTTAACGTAATTTCTAATGGTGCGACTAAGTTTAAAAGCATACAATTCGTATGACCATAATGTTTACCTACAATTGTGGGCTCTACACAACCTGTAGCGGCCCAATCTCTTGCGTCTTCAATTGAGAATTCTTCATGGACCAACGCTTCAATCATAGTTTTATCGTTATGAATACTAGGCGAAGCGCCCATATTGATGTTTACTTCACACAATCGTCTTAGATATTCCTTTGAATTAATACCAGAATAATACCTGGCATTCATATTAGGATCCTGAAAACCCAGCATTTCATTTGTTTTTAATATAATAAAACTCATATCGTTTACGGCATTTTTACCATCTTTATCTACGCCTCCAATAGTTACTGTGTCGTCAGAGGAGCTCCCTCCGAATAATTTCCAACCTACATTCGGCATTACCGGATCGTGATCATTTATCCTCAAAAATAACGATCCTACAAGTTCTATAGCTTTTTTTACAATTTGATTTCTTTCTTCATCATTTACAGCTTTTTCTATTTCTTTTAAAAAGAAAGGTTGTAACATTTGATCAAGCCGACCAATTGATAAAGCCGAATTTGCATTTTCACAGTGAAGACAAACAAAACTAGTCCAAATTGATTGAACTGCTTCATATATTGTTTCTGCTGGTTTAGCAGGGACTTTGGCGCATATTCTAGAGAGTTCCTTCAATTCCTCTATGCGAGTAGCCTGATCTGGATCATTTTGTTCTAAATTATTAGCAGATCTAAGGGCTTCTTCACTTAAATGTTTAGAATACGCTAGAACCCCATCGATTGCAATTTGAATTGCCTTATAAAAATTTTGCTTTTCAGTTGTATCCGCTTTTATTTCCATTTTATTGGCTTTTTTCTTCACGCTTTCTAATCCTTCATTAATCACCATTGGAAATCCCGGAACAGTATGACTAATGGCGTTATTTTTCATCATGAAATAAAAAACCCACCCTTCTTCTAAATGCTGCGAGAATGGATCATTGTTTTTTGCTCTACAATATTCTCTTACATTCCGCTCCATCCAATAGGGAAAAACTTCCAAACTTAATATATCCGCATCTTTATCTGAGATATCGTTAGGATTAAGCTCACGTCCACCAATAGTTTTTAATTCAGGCCATATACCCGTTGCGATAAGTTCTGGATACAAGGGGATACCTACTTCTTTTGAAGTAGTTGAACCTGCTATAAGATGTTTATCATGAATTATTGGTTTTTTATTTGACATTATATGATTTACTGCTCTTGCTTGGCGCAATTCGGGATCAATCGGATTTCCTAAATTATCTACTTCAAATCCATTCTCTCTATGATATTCTGTCAAATGTTTTGCTCTTTCAACACATATCACTGGCTTTAAGGCAAATCGTCTATTCTTCAAATATTTTATGCGTGGAAAATCATCTAAGGTATATTTTGACAAATATGGATCTTCTAAAACTTGAACATTATCGACCTTACGATTTAAGCTCTCGTTCCTTAGTTTTCTACTCTTTTTTCCCTTATCAATATCTTCAATAGGATATATTAATCGATTTTCTGGACCTTTATAGTCCCTTTTTTTTGGGGCTGTAACAAGTGAAGTAAGATAAGAGAATTTAGTAAGGTAAGACATGTTTCCTATATACCCCATTTCATTTGTCAAAAGATAATCAAGTGATTCTTCAGCACTTTTATTATAGAGATTAGCCAAAGTCTCTTTATCCTTATAATAAATTGTGATATTAGGATCTTCAATTTTTCCGTCAGCGACTGTCATTTTTCCATCTTTAAATATCACATAAACATTAACTGTATCATCTTTAGTTGTAAATTGATATTTAGCGTTAAAAATAAAGCCTGTTTTCTCATTATATATCTCCCTTCGCATTTTCCTCCGTGTATCGAATATCATAGCTAGTAAATTTAATTGCTCTTTAAAATTTTCAATCTCTTTATCAACATCTAATACTTGCATATTCAATTCTCGTAAAAATTATCTAATTAATTGATCAAACATTTTAGTATATTAACTTTATAGATTTGTAAATTTTTTTTTAATGGTAATATTTGATTAAAATCAATATTAGAATTAAGAAATAAAGAAAGTAATTAAGATGAGTGAAAGTAAAGAACAAAAAATTGAAGACTTATATGATGTTGTAGTGATTGGTGCAGGAAATGGTGGTTTAATAGCCGCTGCAGAATTAGCAAGGAGAAGTACTAAAATACTACTTTTAGAACAACACAACTTACCGGGAGGATTTGCATCTAGTTTTGTGAGAGGAAGATTTGAATTTGAGACTTCACTTCATGAACTTTATGATTGGGGGGCTTCATCGAATAAAGGTGGTACTAGAAGATTATTAGAAAGATATGAACTAGATTCAGAGTTCGTAGCAGTCCCTGAAGCGTATAGGTTAATTTTAACGGACCCAGATGAATGTATGGATGTAGTAATGCCTTTTGGTATCGATGCTTATCTTGATACTATTGAAAAAGAAGCCCCGGGAAGTAGAGAATCGGTAAGAAAATTTTTTGACCTAGCTGAAGATATTAATAGGGCAACTAATTATATAGGGCAGACAAAAGGACACCCAGATCAAAATGTACTATTAAAAGAGCATTCTAATTTCCTTAAAACTACTGCTTATTCTGTGGAGGATGTTCAAAATGCCCTTAATATTCCAGAAAAAGCAAGGAGCATTCTTAACGCGTATTGGGTTTATTTATTAGTTCCAATGAGTAGGGTGAATTTTACGATCTTTGTTTCCATGGTTCATGGTTATATTTTAAAAGGTGCATATATTCCAAAATTTCGATCTCACGACTACACTACTGCTCTAGACACAAGAATTAGAGAATTAGGTGGTAAAATCGAATATAACACGACAGTAGAAAAGATACTGGTTGAAAACGGTAAAGTTGTCGGAGTTGAAACATCTAAAGGAGATAAAATTAAAACTAATCACGTAGTTTGCAATGCTTCCCCCACGCTTACCTATAACAAATTAATACATCCAAAATCAGAAGTTCCAGAAATTGCTTATAAGGAGATAAATGCTAGACGGCACGGAGTGTCCACATTTGTTGTTTATTTAGGTTTAGATGCAACGGCTGATGAATTAGGGCTTACAGATTATAGTTACTTTATAAATAATAACATGAATACAGATGAACTATATGAATCTTTAAATAACCTTGAAACACCTAAGGTTCAAGCAACAATTTGTTTAAATAGGGCAATCCCTGATTGCTCACCTCCAGGAACGTGCATTGTTTCTATTACAAGTGCATTTCTACCAGGAGTGTGGGACGCTGTAAAACCCGAAGATTATTTTACCCTGAAAAACAAAATTGCAGAGGACCTTATTAACACTTTAGAGACAGCCACAGGTGCTCCAATAAAGGAGCATATTGAAGAAATTGAAGTTGCTACGCCTCAAACCATTTCAAGATTTACTAGAGCTTATAATGGAGTAGTGTATGGATACGAACCAGAATCTTGGGATTCATTTGTTCCACGCTTGATGACAATGAATGATGAAAAGCATATTGAAGGTCTTGAGTTTTGTGGAGGTTATGGCAAAAGATGTCATGGATATAGTAGTGCTTTAAAGGATGGAGAAACTGCAGCGTTACTAACTTTACAAGATTTAATTCAAAAAGGTGAGCTAAAATGAGCGAAGAAGAAAAGAAATTTGATATAATTGTTAAAAGCAATACAAGAGATTTATTCGCGTTTACTAAATTAGTCCCGAGCCGAAAAAAGAGGTTCGAAAAGGCATCTAGTGAGCCGATAACAACAGATCCAATGAATGAACTTGCTATACGACTTCATCCCTTAAGACAATATTTAGTTATCAGTGAAATCATAAATGAAACAAAATCTACTAAAACATATAAGCTCACACCCGATCCCAATTCAAACACAAATCAATTAGCCTATTTTAGAGCGGGTCAATATTTAAGTTTAAAAGTTGAAGTAAATGGAGTTACAATCACAAGACCGTATTCAATCGCTTCTTCTCCTTCGGATGCTTTAAAAGGTTTCTATGAAATTACAATTAGAAAAGAAGAACCCGGATTTTTAACTCAATTCATTTGGAATAAATGGAAAGTAGGAACTAAGATTGAAAGTTCTGGACCGGAGGGGTTCTTTTTTTACGAACCTCTTAGAGATTTAAAACAGATTGTAGGTCTTGCTGGAGGATCAGGAATTACTCCATTCCGTTCCATCGCTAAAGAAATTGCTGAGGATAAATTAGATGCAAAACTAACAATTTTGTATGGAAGTAGCGAAGAAGACGATATCATTTATCATAATGAATTTAAAGTGCTTGAAAAGAAGTATCCCGACAAAATTAAAGTTGTGCATGTTTTAAGTTGTGAAAAAGTTACCCTCGAAGGATGTGAATTGGGCTTTTTAACTTCTGATATCATAGAGAAGTATTGTGATGTAAACAATAGCTCATTTTTTATCTGTGGGCCACAAATCATGTATAATTTTGTTGAAAAAGAATTGGAAAAGTTCAATTTACTTCATAAACGAATCCGTAGAGAGGCATTTGGTGAAATTAAAGAGATTCTAAGTGATCCAGAGTTCCCTCAAGAAGTAGCTGAAAAAATATTTAAAATTAAGGCTCAAATTGGAAATTTGACTAAAGAGATACCAGCAAAGGCAACTGAATCCGTCCTTGTTGCTCTAGAAAGAGCAAACTTAAATCCACCATCAAAATGCCGTTCTGGCGAATGTGGATTCTGTCGTTCGCTTCTCATTTCTGGTGATGTGTATATAAGTCCTGTTTCTGATTGGAGAAAAGCAGGGGATAAGAAATTTAACTATTTCCATCCATGTGCATCTTATCCGATCACAGATCTCGAAATTAAAGTTCCAAGACACCTCTAAAAATGTTTCAGATATTTCTATTTTATTTCATTTTATTTTATTCCCAAATATTTATTTCTCAGTGTTCCTTTAAGTTTTTTAATCGACTTCTAAAGAAATTATACGAAAGTAATGGATATAAAAATTAAATTGGGAATTATTACTTTTTTCATAATCCTAATTCAGTCAGGTTTAAAACTACTAGGTGTAATCTTAACTGGAAGTCTCAGTTTTTTATCTGAAACCGTTGATACGCTTACTGATATTTTTTTTATTATTCTAACAATTTATTCTCTGTATATAAGTCAAAAACCCCCAGATTACCAACACATGTACGGACACTCCAAGATTGATTCAATAGGGGGATTAATTCAAGGAATCATATTGATAAATCTTTATTGTTTTCTTATTTATTTAGCAGCTCAAACAATATTATCTAACACGTACGCTATTATCAATCCTGATATTGGGGTTTTTCTGTTAATTATTTCATTTATAATTAATTTAGCTTTTTCTAGGGTTTTAATATGGCAAGGAAAGAAACGGAGTAGCTTATCACTTAAAATTCAGGGTTTAAATTTGTTCCAAGATTCTCTTAGAGCGATTGTAGTCCTGATTAATTTCATATTAGCTCTCTTTTTTAATATCCAATTTTTAGATCCCTTTTTTAGTATTGGTCTCTCCACATGGATAATATTCACCGCATTTAAGCTTTCAAAAGAAGGTATTAAAGATTTAATTGATGAAAATCCCATAAATTATCTTATTTTAAAAGAAATCAGAGAAAAGGTTTTTAACCTTGATCACGTTAATGGTGTTGAAGAATTAAAAGTCAGAATTGGGGGAAATACATTATTTTTAGATGTTCGCTTATCTGTTGAAGATCACATATCTGTTATTCATGCAAATGATATTACAAAAGCAATTAGATCGATGAGTAAGAATTATTTCCCTTCTTATAAAGTGGAATCAATCATCGAAATGAATCCTTTGAGCGGTGAAGCTTCCATAAGTGAAACCATTGTTAATTTATTATATACCATGAAAATGGAATTTAAGGATATTATAGATTTTAGAGATCTAAATGTTTTTAGAATAGAAAACAATTATTTTCTTTCTATCTCAGTATTAGTTGATGGAAATTTAACACTCGATGAAGCACACTCAGTTAGTTCCAATTTTGAAAAAGAATTGAAAAAACAAGCCCCAATGATATCGAGAATCATTACACATATAGAATCGGAAACAAATATAAAAAAAATAACACCATCCCAATTTACATGTCAATCAATTGAACCCAATGAATTAAAAGAAATCCAGAAGATTATTGAAAAAATATTAAGAAAAAATCCCAAAATTAAAGGTTATCATGGCTTAGAATGCTGGTCCGCTTTTGAATTTTGTATATTAGAACTTCATGTGTTTTTTGAAGGTTCTGAAAATATCGCTAAGATTCATGGAATGATTACTCGCCTCGAGAGCGAAATTAGGGATAATATGAACTTGGAAAATCTAAAAGAAATAATTCTTCATTCAGAACCAGTAGAAGGACGAACAGAAGGGATCTTTTTTGAGTAAATAGTTAAATAAATAATTATTTGAATGAAAAATTGTAGTGGTTTAATTGTAATTCTTCTTGCATTATCATAATATCTTTTTGCAGGCTTTTATTTAAGGGAATTCCCTTTATTTCACTTTCTTTTTCATTTAAGTACTCTTTTTCTCCAGCTGTATAAATTTTTTTAGCTCCTGGTACTTTTTTAGAATTCCTAAGTTCCCGCATTATATTTCCAGTAGTTTCCTTAAATCCGTCTAAAGGTCTAAAGTGATTTACATCAATAGCCAAAAAGAAATGACCTACTTTTAGCTTTTTTTGGCCATTTTCAATAATTCCTGCTGTATCCTTTAAATAGATTCCATCTTGCAATGCAGCTGACAAAATCTCAGCAAATGTTGCATAACCATAGCCTTTATAGCCTGAAGTTGCCTCTCCCTTTCCACCTAAAGGTAATAACGCAGCGGATCTATCGCATAAATCGTTAAGTACATCTTCTGGGTTAGTCTCAGTGTTTCCATTTTCAGTAATAATAACTCCCCTAGGCAAATTTTTATGAGTACGATTATATACTTCCACTTTTCCCCTCTGAATTATAGATGTTGCACAATCTATAAGAAAAGGGAACGCTTCATCAGTAGGTGCTCCATATGTTAAAGGATTAGTTCCCAGCATAGGCTCAACTCCAAACGTGGGTGGTACTGCTGGTCTCGCATTAGTTGTTGTAAAACCGATCATCCCTTCTTCAATTGCCATAAGGGAATATATACCAGCAAATCCATAATGAGTAGAATTTCTCACTGCTACAGCTCCAACTCCAAAAATTTTTGCTTTTTCAATAGCTAATTTCATAGAATGGAATCCAATCACATGACCCATTCCACAGTTTCCATCAATTACAGCTGTTGCTCCATTATCACTCAAAATTTCAACTTTTGTTATAGGATTGTAAATACCTTGTTTGATTCGATCAAAGTACATCTTACATCTCTGGATACCGTGTGAATCGATTCCTCTTAAATCTGATTGAATGATACCATTGGCAATTATTTTAGCATCAGGTTTAGGAACTTTTAATTTTATAAATACGTCTTCTACAAAGTTTCTAAGAATTGAAGAGTTGATATATACCTCATCTTCCTGAGAATTATCAATTGATTTCGTTATAGCCTTTTCAGTCATTTTCAATCGTGAAAAATTAGTGATATAATTGTTTAGAAATATTTCTATTTAATTAAAATCATATTGAATATAAGTTGAAAGTTCGTGATTAATCCTAATTTACTAATTTTTAGCGATTTTTTTAATAATTTTATAGTAAAAGTATTAGAAGTTTTAGAAAAAATTAACTGAAAATAGAAATTTAAATAATAATTAATTTATTATATCAGCCATGAGTAATACACTCTTGAAAAGATTTCCTACTATTGCTTGTTGTGGATTAGATTGTGGGTTATGCCCTTTTTATTACACCAAGGGCCCTTCAAAGTGTCCTGGATGTTATGGTCCAGATTTTTCTAATAAACACCCCTCATGTTCAATAATAACTTGTTGTATCAAAAAGAAAAATTTTGAAACATGTGGCGAATGTGTAGAT
>JAGXNU010000058.1 GCA_019894815.1 Promethearchaeota archaeon | reverse complement strand
TACGCATTCTGAGCGTTAACATTTTTACACGTTTTTGAGATAACAAATGCTAACTCCACTTCATAATCTACACGATTCATTTTACGATTTTCATAAAGCATTTTTGGATAGATAATAGATTGATTTTCAGTAATTAGGCAATTTAAAGTCTTAGGAAAAAGAACTGGTTCTTTAGGTATTTCTAGCTTGGTTTCCTCGATATGATCCATGTAGTTTGTACCAACGCAGATGATTTTTGAAGGATAAATCTCCATTTCTCCTATTTTCATCTTATAACATAACACCTTCTAAATCGTTCCCTTTTGCTAAACTAAGATATAAGTTATATCATTTATTAGAATAGATTGATTATGAATATTAAAGTTAGGATTGAAATATAAATTATGTTTTTATAGGAGGATATCTCATGTCAGAAGAAAAACGCGCTGAATTCAATAATAAGATGACCATTAGAATAGCCGTAAGTGCGATTTTAATCGCTGTTGGAGTCGTTTTGAGTTATCTAAATCCATTCGGTTACATTATGATTGCTGGAACTAGAATAAATCCTTTTGCCCATCTCATAAATGCGTTAACTGGAGTCTTATTGGGATTATCATTCTCAATTATTAGTGCTTTAGGGATTGCTATTATTCGGTTTTCAACCAATATTGGAACAATTCATGCCTTCCATGGTGGAATTTCAGGTGCTTTTGTAGTAGGAGTTGTTTCTTACTTCTTAAATAAAAAATATCCTAAATATGTGGAATACGCCGCTTTTACCGAACCAGTTGGTACAGTATTCATTGGAGGTACAATAACAGCTTTAATTGAAGGATTTACACTAGCAAATCTACTATTTTATTGGTGGGTATTTATGCTTGCTTCAGTGGTGGGATCTGTTCTAGGTTTCATAGTTTTAAAAATTTTAAAAGACTCTGGCTTTTCAAGAAAAACCTTCTCAGATTAATTAATTTTAATTTTCCATGATATTATAATGAAGAAAGAAATAGATTTCAAAAAAGCAATAGGGCAACACACATTATTATATGGAGAAATAAATACGGGAAAAACTTATTACACCGCTCAATTCATTGATTACCTTTTAAAATCGGAATATATCAGTCCTGCAGATATTAGTGTATTAGATTTTGCTCCCGCTTTAAATATTAATAATATCAAATTTGGAGGTAAAATAAAAGATTTCTCAAAAATGAGTCTTAAATGCAAATACTTGCCTCTCGAAGGAGAAATAATTCCTCCTCGGTTTAACGCACGAGACAGAAAAGAATTATTTGAAAATGTCTGCCATAATTATAAAATTGCCACTAAATCATTGCAACTTTTTAATGAAAACCCCACAAATTTTTTAATTATCAATGATCTTTCTATTTATCTTCATTTAGGAAATAAAAATTATTTATTACAGACTATAATAAATGTCAATACTTTTTTTGGTAATTCTTATTATGGAACTAAAATCAAATCAAGTTTTAGTAAATTATTAAGCCTCAAAGAAAGAAAGAGAGTTGAATTTCTTATTAATCATATTCAAAATTCCATACTCACTTCAAAATAGGTTAGCTTCTACTTATTCCATGTAATAATAAAGGTGTTTTAAAAAATAAGATTAAAAATTGTAATTGAATTCGATAAAGAAAGCTTATAAAAAATGTAGATCAATAAATATATTAATAGTTTTTAAAATCACATATTACAAATTAGGATGAGATTATGAAAAAATTAATTCTCTTTGGTCCCCCAGGCGCGGGAAAGGGCACGTTTTCAGGTCAAATTAAGAAGGTTTTACCAGATATAGCTCATGTAAGCACGGGTGATATATTTCGAGAAAATCTGAAAAAGGAAACACCTCTGGGGTTAAAAGCAAAAGAATACATGGATAAAGGGGAACTCGTTCCCGATGAAGTGACTATTGGGATGGTTAAAGAGAGACTAAACAAAGAAGATGTAAAGCAAAATGGTTTCATATTAGACGGATTCCCCCGAACTCTTCCGCAAGCTAAATCGCTTTCAGAAATTTCTGATATAGATTTATTTCTTTTATTAGAGGTAAGTAGAGATATTATCACCAAAAGAATTCTGGGGAGATACTCCTGTAAAAGTTGTGGAGAAATCTATAACAAATACACGCTTCCTCCAAAGAAGGAAGGTATTTGTGATAACTGTGGTGCAGAAATTAAGTTTGAACAAAGAAGCGATGATAATGAAGAGACACTTAAAAATCGCTTAGATACCTACGAAAAAAATGCTAAACCAATAATTAAGTACTATAAAAAGAAGAAATTACTCAAAAACGTAAATGCAGAGAATACACTAGAACTTACAGGAGATCAGATTAAATCTATTCTAGAAATTTAAATTTTTTCCAATAATCAATTTTTTTTATCAAACCATGAAATCAAATTCGATTAATATATGTTTAGCAATCCCAGTTAATTCAGATAATTATAAAGATTTAGAATTAGTTATAAGAGAAGGTATAGGATCTGGTTCAAATTTCATTGAATTTCGTTTTGATTACCTTAAAAATGAAGAACTAATAACACTTAATTTTTTAAGAAATTTAAAAAAGCTAATTCCAGCTACGATATCTTCAATATTTACTTTGAGACATCATTCTGAGGGTGGTAAATTAAAAATTAATGAGTACAAAAGGGAAAAAATAATTCAGCGTTTTATTGAAGCCAAACCTGATTTTATTGATATAGAAATGAATTCCAGCAAGGATCTCTTGAAGAAAATTAAAGATATTTTTGATAATTACAATATAAAGCTGATTTTTTCATATCATGATTTTATAAAAACGCCCGATTTTAATCACTCAAAATCTATAGTTGACAAGTTTGAGCATTTATTATTGGATGAGCTTAATTTTAATATAGAGACCATAAATAATAGTGTTTATAAACTCGTTTTCACAGCCCAAGAGTTTAGAAATAATTTTATTCCCATTAAAATATGCAAATTTTATTCAAAATTAAATAGGAAAATTATATCCTTTTGTATGGGTGATTTAGGAATTATATCCCGAATTTACTGTTTGCATAACGGGGCTTTTTTAACATATGGATCATTCATGGAAGAAACAGCTCCCGGACAGATTAGCTCTAAAGATATTAAAGATTGGTTAGAAATAGATATATAAATAAGGTAATTGAATTAGAAAATCTTGTTTAATATTAGCGAATATTCAAAAAGGAAGAAATTTAAGCTCTATCGAAAACAGCACCACAATTACCACATTTGATTCTGGTTTTATAAACCGGTGCACCTTGCATCGAATAATATAATACTTGGGTTTTATCGGGCTCTTCATGAAGCTTCCGAGGGTTTTCTTCTCCACATTTTTCGCATTTGTTTCTTTTATACGTTTCGGTCATATTATCATCTTAAATTAATTAATCTAAATGAAAAATATGTTCAATAAATTTAAATCTAGTTTTTAAGATAGAATTACGTTATGACATCTAAGTATAATTATTTAGAAATTTCAAAAGATTGATGTTATTTCTCATTGTGATAAGATAATCTCCAAATTTAATTCTAAAATATGTTAAATCAACGAAATATTAGAAAAAACTCAAAAAAAGAAAGAAAGGTATTATTAATATTATTAAATTTTTTCTCCGCAATTGTCACAAAAGGCAGCTTCCTCGTCATTTAACGTACCACACAGTGTACACTTTATCATGATCTTTTGTTCTCCAGATTTACTGACATCAAATTTAAGTCCACCTGCATTCCTTATACCAGAAGCCATTGCTTCACTACCTTTGCTGATCACTCTTCCATAGCCATCTAATGCCTTCTCTGATGCTCCACCGAGAGCCATTCCAGTTTCCTCAAACGCATATCGTGTTATATTCCTTTGATGAGCGACAATTGTTAAAAATAATCCAATTATGCTTAAAAAAGCTCCAGGCACTAACATTCCAAAAGCCATTGTGCTAAGTTGAGCACTCTCTTCAAATGACAAGGAGAAAAAATTTGCTGATAGGTATCCAAATGCTATTGCTCCAGCAATCACGAGAGGAATACCAACAACGAAAAGTAAGATTGATATTATTTTCAGTTTGCTCCTAGTTTTAACGTTAGGATCGTCTTGTTTATTACTCATTGGATTCACATTTTATATGAATTGAGTGTTAAAAGAAAATTAACATTTAAAAATGTATTCAATCACTAGTAAATCATTAAATATCAAAATAAAGAATTTACAAGTATGAATGAATTTGTTCAAGAAAAAATGAGTTAATTGAGTTTTTGGATAATTTCATTAATAACTACAACTTTATCTTTATTCTCTGTATCAATAATTATATCAGCGACTGATTGATATATCGGTTTTCTTAAGTAGAACAAATTTTTTATTTCTTTTATTGGGTCTTCCTTATCAATAACCGGTCTTTCCTGAATCCCGTCTTTTAAAATTCTATTAAGAATTGTTTCAATTGTAGATTCAAGCAAAATAATAGTACAGTTTTTTTTTAGATTTTCAACATTCTTTTTATTTAAAACAGTCCCCCCACCGCAAGATATAACCACTTTCTCAAGAGTTGATACTTTCTGACATACTTTAATTTCAATTTCCCTAAAGGTAACTTCTCCATCTTGAATAAAAATCTCTGGAATAGATTTTCCAGCCATTTGTTCTATCAATTGATCCATTTCAATAAATTGGTATTCTCCTCCTAACTTTTTAACTAAAAGTTTTCCAATAGTAGTTTTTCCGGTACCCATGAATCCAATGAGTGCTACAGATGATTTCAGCATGATCACTTAAATGAGAAGCCATGTGATCCTAAAGCTCCCGTCTTTAATTCAACGTAATTTCCTGATATATATGCGAAAGTATCCAATTTATCAGGATCGATTGAGTCATTCTTAAGATATTTTTTATCGCAATGAACAGCAACCACTTCTCCAAAAAAACATACATGGGATCCTAATTCTAATCTATTAACAACTTTACATTCCATGTTCCAAGGAAATTCTTTCACCAAAGGTACTTGAACAACTTTTCCTTTCTCTTTAGTGAGTCCTAATTGTTCCCATTTATTAACATCCCTACCAGATCTCGTTCCACAATAGTCCATCTCTTTTAATTGATCAATATTTGGGTAGTTTATTACGAATTCATCATGTTCTTCTATCAACTTAAAAGAGTGACGCTTAGTATTTATACCAATAGCTATTATTGGGGGATTTAAGCATACTTTTCCAACATAAGCTAGAGTGATTAAATTCGCGTCACCTCCCACGCCTACTGAAATGACAGCAGCTGGCATGGGGAAGGTCGTTGTTCCCTTACTTAATGTAACTTTAGTCATTATTAATTATAACCTCCTTAATTTTCTTGTTTGAACTTAATAAATATAAATTAATTTATGATTAATCATATTAATTAAATTTAATTTAATTTCTCTACCATAATGTTTGATCAGCTTAAAAATTCAACTCGAACGAATATCATATGCATTTTTGGTCACCCCATCCAACACAGCATGAGTCCTATAATGCACAATGTCGCATTCAAAGATTTAGGGTTGGATTATGTATACATAGCCATTGATATAGCTCCTAATAATCTTAAACAAGCATTTGATGTCGTGAGAGCTCTTGATATCAAGGGTGCAAACATTACTGTGCCCCATAAGGAGACAACCTTAAAATATGTTGATGAAATTTCCCCTTTAGCGCGTAGAATTGGGGCTATAAATACTATTAAAAATGAAAATGGAAGATTGATAGGTAGAAATACTGATGCATCAGGTGCTAAAAAAGCTCTAAAAGAAGCGAATATTAATATCAATGGAAAAAATATAATGATTATTGGTGCGGGAGGAGCAGCACGAGCTTTAGCTCATTCTTTTATAGAAGAAGTGAATAATTTGGTGATAATTAATAGAACATCCGACCGAGGAAAAACTTTAGCAACTGAATTAACTAAGGTATATCATAAAGAGGTTTTATACAAGAAATTTGATAATAAAATATTTGAGGAAATGTTACCTTCGATTGATATATTAGTCAATACAACAACCATCGGTATGTTTCCTAATATACTCCTCAGTCCAATACCTAAGAATTATTTACATGAAGATTTAACTGTATTTGATATAATCTATAATCCATTAGAAACACAGTTGATGAAATATGCTTCTGAAAAAGGATGTAGAGTACTCGGTGGATTGGATATGTTAATATATCAAGGTATATCATCATTTGAGTGGTGGACAAATAAAACACCAAATATAGAATTAATGAAAAGATCAGTTTTAAATGAATTTGTGGTGAAATAATGTTAGGAAAGAGCATGACAATAATTGGTGGTTCAGGCGGAATGGGAAAAGTTTTTGGAAAGTTGTTCCAAAAATATGGATTTGAAATTACACTTTTTGCACGCAATAAAGAAAAATTGACTCAAACCGCAATGGTTTGCGGTATGAAGCATTCATTGCGTCTTGAGGAATGTGTAAAAAAAGCGGATATAATAATGGTATCCATACCAATCACCTCAACTCCTCAAATGATTAAGAAAATTGCCCCCATGATGAAAAGAGATGCAATATTATTCGATATAACTTCTCTTAAAACAATGGTGTATAATATACTGCAAGATATGTACTCAAAATACCCAATTAATTGCATATCATTACATCCGATGTTTGGACCAGGAATAAAAGATATGAAAAACTACGTTATGATTGCTTTAAAGGTAGGAGGGACGAACAATTATAACTTGCTGATTGAAGAATTATTTTCAATTTTTCAATCGGAAGGATTATTAATCATTACAACTACTCCCGAAGAACATGATAAGACAATGGCTTTAACTTTAGCAGTCCCACACATGGTAAACATTCTCTATTTAACTCTCCTTAAACAATCTGGAATTCCTTTAAATGAATTGACAAAATTTACAGGTACAACCTTTCTGCTTCAAAAAGTATTTGCAGAAAGCATCATCCAGAGAGAGATGGAAATGTTTGGAGAAATACAAATGGAAAATGTGGAATTTTATAAAATCCTAGATCTTTTTGAAGAAGTTGTAAGCAAATATAAAAAGATAATACAAGGTAAAGATAAAAACGCTTTTTATAAGATTTTTCAAGAAGGGTTGGTATATTCTCGTGAGGATAACCATTTTAAAAATTCTTATAAGTACTTCTATGAGTTCATGAAAATCTTGAAAAACTAATAAGTTTATTATATGGTAATTCTGTTTATACCGAATATTGTTTCTGGAGAACTCAATTTACTTGTTGATAAGGTTTGGGTAAAACGAGATTGTTCATTCAGAAGTTGGTTAAGTATGTTATTTAATAATCATTTATATAAGAGATGAAAAACATTCTTTTTATAATATCTTAAGATTAATGAATGAGAATAATGGATAAGAAATCTTTTTTCTTAGTTTTGGATGGAATTGATGGATCGGGTACAACCACGCATAGTAAGATGCTGGCAAGTTATTTGGAAATGCTTGGTTTAAAAGTTCATTTAACTCAAGAACCATCAAAAAATGAAATAGGTCTTTTATTACGGCAGTATCTAAAAAATAATGAAATCCCTCCAAGTACTGATGCTTTACTATTTGCTGCCGATAGAGATTTACATTATAAAAAAGAAATAAAACCAAAATTAGATCAGGGATTCATTGTTGTTTCTGATAGGTATATAGAATCTTCAATTATATATCAATCAGTTCAATCATCTGATTTATCAATTGAATGGATAAAACAGATTAATACATTTGCAGGTTCTCCTGATTTAACAATAATTTTAGATATTGATCCAAAAATATCTTTAGCACGTAAAGATCAAAAGATTATGGAAAAATTTGAAGATACAAAATTCTTAGTTGAAGTGAGAACTCTATATTTAAACCGAGCTAAAGAAGAAGGATATAATGTTATTAATACAGATGACATAATTGAAATTGTACAACAAAATATTCAAAATATGGTTATCAAGAAATTAAAAGAAAAAGGATTTTAAATTACCAAAAAATAAATTTTTGTTTTAATTTTAGATATCTGATTAGATTTTCAATTACATTTTAACTATACTCAAATTGGAGTCTTATAAAAATTCTAATTTTAAAAAAGAAACATTATCTGAATATGTAACTAAATTCAGTTTTCCTCGATTAGCAGGATCAGAGGGTGAGAAGAAAGCAGTTAAATTAACAATAGATACCTTTAAAGAGATTGGTTTTAATGATTCTCAAATTATAAGAAGAGATTTCGAATTTTCTGATTTTTATTCTACTACTTTAATTATTTTATTGATGAGCTTAAATCTGATATTTAACTTAATACTTGTATTATTTGCTTATATTCAACCGTTATTAAGCTTAATTTTTACTATTTTTATGGTGGTAGTAGTGCTATTAATTATTAAAGGATTAAAGCATCCAGAAAAACCCGGATTTTGGGGTGAATATTTTGGGGAAACTCTTAGTGCTACAAATATCTTCACAAAAATCCCAGCTAAATTACTTCCTGAGAAAGTAGCAGGAAACATTATAATTTCGGCTCATTTAGATTCAAAATCACAAACTTATAAGACTTTTTGGAGAATTGTTTTTTACAAAGTCTGGATTTTTGGAGGAATTTCTTTAGGTTTTTTTTATGGATTATTCTTATTTATGATATTTGCAAACATGCCCTTTGATTACAGAATTACAATTTCAGGTGTATGGACTACAATAATATTGGTTTCTATGACTAACATATTTTTAATGTTTCTTAGCACCCATAATAAATCTCCAGGTGCCTTAGATAATGCATCAGGTATGGCTATTGTGTTTGAGTTAAGCACTCACTTTTTAAATCACCCTCTTGATAATTTTAATTTATGGTTTTGTCAATTTTCAGCTGAAGAGTTAGGAACAATGGGATCTCGCATTTTCGTAAATGATCATGAGAATGTATTTGAAAAAGGAAGAGTATTTACAATAAATAATGATATGGTTTCTTGTTTTTGCCATAAAAAAAATAGAATTGAATATTTCAAATCATATGGTGCTATAATACGAAAATTGAATGCACCTTTACTCAGCAAATATCTTGAAATTGCGGCAAGAGAAGAAAAATTACAAATAAAAGGTTTTCATCTAAGTACTGGAGCTCATACTGATACCGTTCCTTTTCATTTAAGGGGTTGGGATGCAATTGATATTACTACTAAAGCAGCAGCACGTTATACACATACTATTCACGATACCCCCGATAAAGTAGATCCTCAAATATTAAAAGAAACGTGCCAAATTATAAATAAAGCACTAAATCTGATTGATCAAGATTATGAAAAACTATGTAATAATAATGAATTAAACTGTGATGTATAATGAGCTTAACAATTTCAGAAAAAATATTAAAAAAGCACTCTCAAGTCAAAAACATTTCACCCGGAAATTTTCTTGAAGCTGACATTGATCTAATTATGGTACATGAACAATTAGGGGGAAGGATACATAAGGAATATGAAAAACTCGGGATAGACTATGTTTGGGATCCTAACAAAATATTTTTTATTCTCGATCATTGGGTACCTGCCCCAACTATTAACGCAGCACGAATGCACCAAGATTGTGTTAAATTTGCAGAAAAATATAAATTTGTTCATAACATGGGGATTAACAAAGGAATTTGTCATCAAGTTCTACCAGAATTGGGATTTTCAAGACCGGGGATGTTAATAGTCGGTTCTGATAGTCATACGACAACATATGGTGCTTTCAATTGCTTATCAACAGGTATCGGTGCTACAGATGTTTCTGTTGTGTTTGCCACCGGAAAATTATGGTTTAAAGTTCCAGAAAGTTTTAAAATAAATCTAACTGGTCGCTTGAAAAAGGGTGTAATGTCTAAGGATTTCATATTAACTATGATTGGAGAAATATCAACCAAAGGTGCAATATATAAAGCATTAGAGTTTCATGGAGATGGAGCGTCTCACTTATCAATTGATTCAAGAATGACAATAACTAATATGGTAGTAGAAGCGGGTGCTAAATTTGGAATTTTCCTACCCGATGAAAAACTCAAATTATGGTTAAAAAATAGAACGACTCAACCTTATGAATTTGTAGAACCAGATGAAAAAGCGGAATATGAGAAGGAGTTAGATTATGATTTGTCAAATATAACCCCCGTGATAGCTAAACCATCAAATCCCGGAAATTTAGCAACAATAGAAGAAGTTCAAGGTGAAGAAATAGATCAAGCATTCTTAGGAAGTTGCACTAATGGAAGAATGGAAGATTTACGCATCGCCGCTAGAATATTGAAAGGAAAAAAAATACATCCGAAAACCAGATTAATAATTACTCCCGCATCACGAGAAATTTATATGAACGCCATGACAGAAGGTCTAATTGAAATCTTCTTGAATGCTGGTGCTGTTTTTACTCATTCTACTTGTGGAGCTTGCATAGGAGGTCATTTAGGTGTACTAGGACCCAATGAAAGATGCATTAGTAGCACGAATCGAAATTTTGTTGGAAGGATGGGGGATCC
>JAGXNU010000057.1 GCA_019894815.1 Promethearchaeota archaeon | reverse complement strand
GTTATGGAGATCCCATCTCTAATGAGGGTGATGAATAATTATTATTATAAAAAAACAGCTATTCAAAAACAATTAAAACCTCTAATTTTGAATAGATTTAAAGAAAGTATGAAAATTGTAACAGATAATCGTGACTGGCTTCATACCATTCCTTCAGCATTGGGTACATTAAGTGACGATTTCACAAGTAAGAGCGACTCTTTTAAATTTCCTGATGGAATAATACTTTTTGAAGCTTGGATGAATTTAGGATATGAAGCAATGTTCCCAAGAATTGCTCTGCATTATAAATTTCCCGGAATTCTAAAAGGAGAAAAGACAAGGAATTTATTTCATTTTATCTTTTCTACCTCAAGAGGTTTTGGATTTCCGATATATTTCAAACCTAGTTTTTATGGTAATAAGCTTAAACAACTAAAAGTATTAGAGCCAATTTTTAAATGGGTTCATAATATTTGCCATAAAGCAAACCAAGCGCTATTCATAGTTAGCGAGCGATTCAATATAAAAAGGCATCATCCTGGTGAATTTGAATCCGTAATTATTTCAGAATATAAGAAAAATCAATTTAAAGGAATAGATACATTATTACATGGATACTTTACTCGAGATCCTAAATTATTGGGAACTTTTAATAATTTAGAGACGGCTCTTGAAAATATCTCATTTTCTTATTCAATTGGAGATCATGCAATGAGTATTGAAAATACTACTACTACATCGATCCCTCCTCTTTCAGTTAAATTACTTACAAATGATTTGATAATTGAAAAATATAACATCGACTTTTACGCTTATATCCTTAATTTATTGGAATTTAAAAAAATATTAGTTAAAGAAATTGTAAAATGTAAGAGAAAAAAAAAAGAAATAATGAAGAAATTAAGCATTTTTGATAAAATTCTTCTTCGTTTAAATCGTTCTAAAACCAGATCCCATTTAATTTTCTATGAATACATTAAGAAAGAGAAATCTGCGCAATTGATGGAAGATCTTCTGAATATGATATGGACAACTCCATTATATACACATACAATTCATAATCCTATAAAACAAGAACTAAAATACATTGAATTTTTAAAAGAATTTGAAAAAAATACTGTTGATTCCATTTTTTCTTTGTATATCGCTTATTTTGAGAGAAAAAATAATATTACTTTTGAGGAAAATTTAGTTTTGGAAAAAATCGATAACCTAAGAGATAAAATGGCTCAAATGTGGTTATATTTTAAAGAACGTCAATTCAATGCTGCTTTAAGAAAGTTAAATTTATTTTCTTCTTTATCAGTAATGGATGAGAATTATGTTGACATAGTAAATAAAAATATAGATGAACTGATTCCAATCTTTTCTATTTATGAATTATTTCATAGATCTCTTGCTCAATCAGTTTATCCAGAAGCTGATCCTCAAATTAGGAGATTTGGCGCCTATTTAGCAAGCTTTCTAACATCAAGATATAATCCTATTGGTGTTAACTTGATGATTCTCTTTAACAAATTAGCATTTAACAATTGGAGTCAACTCATTCTAAAAAATCAATTAAATCAAAAGGAACTCTTTAAAGTAATTCTGAATCTGCCGTTATGGAAGCATATACCAAATCATATAAAAGATTTGATTTTGAAGTATTAAAACTCTAGAAATCCTGGATCATCAAAAATATCTTCAATTTTCTTTTCCTTCTTTATATCGGTTTCGTCGTGTTCCGTAAATAGAGATTCTTCGTCAGTTTTAATTCCCTTTTCCAATTCTAACGAGTCTAATTGAAGTAAAGCGTCCTTTTCAAGCCTTTTATATTCTTCAGCTCTAATTTTCCATTTATTTACTTCATCGAGATTCACATTATCTTTTTCTTCTAAGGCTTCGTCAGCTTTAAATCTACATATATCAGATAAAATAGAATATGATAAAGTCAATTCTCCCCATTCATTTCCTTTTTTTAATTTAAAGATTCTTTTTTCTAACCTTTGTAATTCTTGATCAGCATAATGAATATCAATAAAATCTCCAAACGCATCTACAGGTTCTGATATTGAATTAACAAGCACATCCCTTGTTAAACCACAATGGCCACATTTCACAGTAGCAATCACGCTTTTTCTAATATTTTCCACTTTTACAGATTTCTCACCGCAATTTGGACATGTGAAAATCTTTGGAACTTTCTTAACTCTTTTGTAGGATTGTTGCTTTCTTTTTCTTCTTCCCATAGAACTTCACGTGAAAATGATTACAATAATGATATGTAAACCAAAACTAAAAAAATTTAGCTTTTTTAATGAGAAATTAAAGGAGACCATAAAATTTTTTAGGAATGCTTAATTATGACAATTACTATTTTTGAATGAAATGATTAATTAAGGTGAGTGGACAATAGGCATGGAACATAAGTCTCTATCAATAGAAGAAGATGAAAATTTGTTAATCAGGATCCTTGATAATGTAGATATGCGTTATATTATCTTATATATGTATATCATTCGGAATGATTTATTAAAGGATCTTAGTGATTCTGAATTGATAAAATCTTATGAACGAGTTTTAATCTTGGATGAAATATTCAAAAATAACGTAATTGAATTTTGGGATGAAGAATTTATTGAAATAATAATAGATCTATGTATATTTAAAAATATTAGAAGCTTAAGAGAGTTTAACACATTAGAAGGAGATTTTATCCTAAAATTAGGAGAAGAAACCATTACAATTGAAAACGACACTATTTCTATACCTGATGATGTTCTTTTCTTAATTATAAAAAAAAAATTCAAGTTTTTAACCAGAAGGAATTTCAATCTCGCACTTACGAGATTGAAAAGTGTTAGTTGTGAAAAAAGCAGTATTATTCATCCATTTATTTATGAAATTGGAGATCATGACTATACCCTTTCTAATGATCTCTTTTATATATTAGATCAATTTGGTAATATTTATCAAGCAGTTAAAATTGAAATTACAATTGAAGGATTTTACCAAAGATTTGAAGAATTACTTGAAAAAGTCAATAAATTTATAGAGATATTTGATCCCGTTTTAAATTCTAAACCAGGAATGAAGAAGATTGATGAAGCTCTAGAACAAGAAAAAGAAGTTATATCATTTTTAAAGGATTCAAAAATTCAACTTTCAGATAAATTTAATTTAGATAATATTGAAAAATCAGATGATACATACAAGAAATGGTATAAAGAATTAACCATTTTATTAAGTTCTAGATATGAATTAAATAAGATTCAAGATCAGTTGAATGAATTAAGAAGCTTATATTCAGGTAAAAAAAAAAAGAATAATTATCTTAAATTCATTGAAAAAATCTCATTTAATGAGGATGGAATAGTAAACACTATTCAAGACACACTCATTAAATTAAGAAAAGAAATTGTTGAAATTAATAATCAAATTTCGGATTTTACTAAAAAAGAATTGAAGTTATTAAATTTAGATTATGAAAGAATAATAATCGAAAGTAAAGATGAATAATTATGAAATGCCCCTCATGTAGTGTTGAAATGGAAACTCTTGTAGCAGGTATCTTTCAATGCCCTCAATGTAGAAAGATAATAAAACCTAAAGATAAAACAAGTGAAGAAATTTCAGATGAGGGCGAGGAAAAAGAAGGATTTTTAGATGGTGATTATTTCCACACCCAACTAACTTTAAATAAAGATTATGAAATTTGTGAGAAAGGGATAATTATCAATAAAACGGAAACTAGAGTGATAGCAGCTCTAATTTGCCATAGTGCATTGTTAAAAAGCGAAAGATACGTCCGAATTTCATGGTGGAAAACTTACCAACATGCCGGAATGCTCAAAATTTATGATAATCCCGTTTTAAATAACTTAATTAAATCTTTGGAGAAAATTGATGAATCTTTTGATGAATTATGGAATTGGAAAGGAAGTTATGATAAGAAGGCTCCAGAAACTGAAGAAGATTTAGAAATAAAGAAAAAATTAGACATCATTAAATATCGTATACTTGAGAATAAAACCTGTCCAAATTGCCAAAAGAAAATGGAAAAACACAAATCTCATTATATCTGTCAACATTGTTCAGAAATTGTGATTCTAGAAGGATTTAATCAACCAATTTTTAATATCGATTCTAAAGATCTTGATTTGCGATTTCACAGTAATTTTCCAATTAATTTTTACATGCCTACAAGTGGAATAACCTTAAAATGGCTTGTAGGTGAATGGAAAGCGATTGTTGTTATATATTCAAATAATAATCCTAATAAACGTTGGCTTAGATTTTATTGGTGGACTCGAGATTTTAGTAAATTAATTAAGTATGGACAGAGAGAGATGGCCGAAGGTACTCAAATGGGATGGAAAGCGCAAAGGGGAGTATCTTCTCCAAACATTTATGATAAAAAGATTATTAGACCATTGATTAATGCTCTGAAAAAGATATCTGATGAGTTAAATTGGAACTAAAATAGGAAGAGAAAATGGGAGAAAGAATAGATTCATCTTGGCGAGACCTCTTACAATCCTTTGAAAAAGGACTTGAATTAGCAATTGACCAAGTACAAAAACGAGATGTTGAAAATATACCTGGAGCAAAAGACGCATTAGTTCAACGGCTTGAAAATATGAAATTACATTTCCCAAGGAATAATGGGGATTTATTTAATAAGGCAGTAAATGAAAAAATCCAAAATTTTTTTTTCCCTAAAACTAAAAATTTCTCTGAAGCCTTTAGTAAAATTTTAAAATCTCGAACCCATGAACAAGATTTTATAATAAATGAGTTGCTTAATGGTTTTGTCACCTCCAAGACAAAAGCAATCGCCTCGGGAACTCAAACCCCTATTATAGATAGAATGGTAGAAGCTTTCAGTAAGAGAAATGATTTTCATATTGTAGACCATCAATTTTATGCTATGTTTGGGGATCCAAATAAACCACGACACTATATTAAAAATCAACTTGAAGAACTTATCAACATGTTTGGATTAGTCTCTAAGAAACTTGTCGTTGAGAAAGATGTAAGACGAAGCGAGGAAAAAGTTTACACTTTTTACACCTTTCCTGATGATATTATAAAAATTCTTGAAGAAAAATACTTGGTACTTGATTCAAAATTAGGATATGCTTACGTATCCGAGAATTTTGATAGAAACGTATTTATATGCATGTTTTTAGCAAATATAGCAATTAACAGTGATGATATTGAAAAAATTGGAGGTTCTTATACCATAAACGGAATTTGTGCTATTTTTGCATTAGTTTTACTATTGAGTTTTATGCCAAAACTATCTGTGGATGAAACAAATCCAATTTTAAATGATCCTGGTTATGATGAAAGTAATATGAGCGTTATTCCAAAATCTTGGATGATGCGACAAGTATTAGAGCCATTATTTGAACCACTGATAAAAATAATTGCTTATAGATTAGGGGGAGGTTTGTGGTTATCAAAAGTTATCGATTCAGAAATAAATAAAAAGATTCACAATCAAATACGTTTCTTATTAAAAGATGTTAATAAATGGGTGTTGGGTGAATTGGTACGTGTTGAGATTCCAATTTTTGTAGAAATTGCTAATATCTTTGCAGAAATTGTAGTTGGATATGATAAAGAATAAATTTACTATTAAAATGAAATATTATGAGTTACACAAAAAAACCTACAAGAAAATCTGGTCGCAAACGTGATAAATGGACTGATATTTTACCAAGATACCTTACTTTTATCAGTCATATGAGACCAATACTTAGAGAAACAAGAAAAATTATTAACGATTTGGATGCCGATTTATTGATTGATACAGAAATAATAGATAAAATTCGTGAAGAAGAGGAAAAAAGAAATATAAGAAAAGTGAGAGCATTATCAGAATTTTCTGCAATGTATCGATCCAATGTTTATGAAATAATCAAAGATTTTATCATTAAATATAGAGGAACAATTCCAATTATTGATATTAAAGATTACATCATTGAGTTCTTGCATGAATCCATCGGAGCTCTATACATTTTAAGACATATAACTAATCCGGATCAAAAAAACCTGGATGATACATACCTGTATTCTCTTAGCAAATATATAGAAGAACGTTTATTTCCTAAAGGTGCAAATTTAAGAATGATATATGAAAAACTTCTTAAATTTTCGAATGAATACTATGAATGCCAAAGACATTTGTTGCAATCACATACCTACTATAGAGAGAAACTTGATGTTTCTGATTCATTTGAAATTCCTGGCATCTCTCCAAAAATATATCAAATAATAAACAACATTACATCATTATTTAATCTTGATCCTAGTTTTGGGGTTTTTCCAGAACGACCTGATCGTGAAATTCCAATGATTTTAAAAAGTGAAGTATTTTTACCTTATATTGACTCTATTGCTAATGCTGAAGAGGAATCTATCGAAAATTTAGCTGAACGAATTGGTATGCGATTAATTGATGATCTATTTTTAGCACCCAAGGAGGAATTTGTAAGTATATTAGAGGAAAATAATTATTTAAGAACAAAAAAACAATCTGATGGAATAATAAGATATTTTCCTCAATTCAGTAATGAAACCCTTATCTTGCATTATCTTGCTTTTGTTTCTCAACGTAGAGGTTTTTTATCAAAAGAATTGATTAATTGGGTTTCGATGAATTTTGCATTTTTGATATATATGGGGATTTTAAAATGGAAATTATCAGATGAAAATATCTTTTATTCAATATTTAAAGATTTACAAACTAATGAAAAGATTTTACCTTATTTAATGAAGCTAATTTGTTTTCCTAATTATCTTGGATTGGATAAAATGAAGATAAGAGACTCAGTTCAATATAGGAAGGAAATTTTTAATTTTATTGGGTCGCAAATTGATAATTTAAAAGAACTCATTGATGAAGTCGCACTATTTTGTGAAAAATTTGATAAAGAAAGAAAGAAAAAATAAATATATCGAAAAAAGAGATGAAAGAAAATGTCAAAATTAAAAGATGATCTTGAAAAGAAAGTAATATACACGGATGATGTTATCAAGGATAGACTTGGAAAATATGGTGCGGTATATTTTCCAGAAGATATTAAAGAATCCGTGGATGATATATTAGGAAATGAAACCATCAAAGACCTTCTTGAAGAATTCTTCAAAGCTTTAAATAAGTATTATGAATTCGTGGAACAATTAAAAAATACCACGTTAAGTCCAAATCTCACTGTTCTTTTATATGGCCCTCCCGGAACGGGTAAAACTTCACTAACTAGAGGATTTGCGAAAAAGTATGGCGTGCCAATTTGTGTAGTTGAGTCAGATCGCCTTGTTTCACCGTTATTAGGAGATACTATTAAAAACATACGAAACGTGGTGGAGTTATCCTCAGAAATTTCTAAAGAGAGGGGTGCTTTTGTTTTATTTTTTGATGAAATTGATGCTGTTGGGTCAGAACGATCCAACATTCATGAAGTAGGAGAGATCAAAAGAGCTGTCATTTCGTTTTTACAGGTAATTGATAGAGTTAATTATGAGGGTGTGCCATTAGCGATATTTGGAGCTACAAATCACCAACATCAATTAGATTCAGCAATATGGAGGCGTTTTACATTTCATTTCAGATTTGATTTTCCGGATTATAATTTAAGAAAACAGATAATTGAGGGGTTTTTAGATAAAATCAAACGAGCAAAAATAGGAGTCGATAATCAAATTTTTACTAGTTTAAATGAGGAGTACAATCGCATGCAAAAGATTGAAAAAGAAATCGCAAATAAAATGGGACAGAAAGTCACAGAATTTGACGATACGATATTATGGAATGAAATTTCCAAGAAAATTAAAGGAGAGGGGTTATTAAAATTGACTCATGGATATTCTGGATCTGATATCGAAAGAGGAACTAAGGTTGCATTATTAAAAGCGATTTCTGTTGAACTCCTAACTTACGATCTATTCTACGATTCCTTAAAATTAGTTGGAGGCACAGCAATCCATGTCGAACGTCAAAACACCCTAGCAACTACGAGAGGATTTATATTAAAAGATGAAGGAAATGAGAAAAAACATAATAGGGATAATAAACCTCCTGAAATTTAATCCCTTAACATAAGAATATGATAACTAAATTGGTGAAAAATGTCAAAAGATTACGTTCTTGATTTAAATAGAATTAAAAGCATTACCCAACCGTTAACAACCCTTGAGAATGGATTAGGTTCCCTTTCCTCTTTAATAGAACAAATAGAACAATCAAGAAAGGGTATCTCTGAAAATCATTCTTTTAATGTTGATAAACAACAAATTATTCAGTTGTTAACTCTTCTTCAAGAATTTCATAATGAAATAACTCAAATAACTAACAAGAATATCGCTAATTTCCTTGCTTTTCAAGATAATTTATTGAAAAAATATAGAGAACAATATAAAGATCATTTACTAAGATTGAAAATTGATCAGGAAAAAAGTAAAAACCTTGGTCTTTACTTAATTGCCCAGAAAAAAATAAGCAAGGTAGATCATCAGATTTCCTATGTTAACTCTATTATTCTGGATGATTGGTTCAATCTTTTAGATTCTTTAAATCAAAACTCCATTTTTTTGAGTTTAATCCATAAAATAAGAGATTATTATGGAGAAGTCACTCATAATAGATTAAAAATGGAATTAGAAAAGATCCCAGAGGAATTTGATATCGTGATCAAGAATGAATTCAAGAATGCTTTTAAAGAAGACCCTGATTTATCTTTTGAACAATTCTTTAATGAATATGAAAAGTTGTTAACTGCTGCTGATCTAAGTACAAGAAGAAAACTCTTGCAAAGAGTCAAGGAAAAAGAAGAATTAGAAAAATTGAAACTAAAGCAAGCAGAGCAAAAACAAGGTTATAAAGATTACTTAAAATTATCTGCAAGAGAATTTGAAAGACGAAGGAGGAAAAAATCAAGAGAAAAATTAAGTGAAATAGATATTCCTCTCAACACATCAAAAGAATTAGAAATTAGTGAAGAAGTATCTGAGAAAATAGAACTTTTTAAATCTCAATTAGAAAAAAAATTTCAAGATGATTATTTAATAGAAGTAGAAGAACAAGATCCGCTAGACTTGATTAGAGAAAGGAAAAAACTGAAGGAAGAAGAGTTTAAGAAATTCAAAAAACATTTTGATCAGGAAGAAATAAATGACAATTGAGGATGAACATAAACAAATAACTATAGGAACGCAGAAATATATTATCCAAGATAAGTTGACTTTGATAATAGGAAAGATTAAAGAAGATGACTTAATCTCATTTAAGGATGAAAATTTAGTTGATTTAATCACAAGTTTAGATCCATTACCAGTAGAGAATATTATTAAAAATCTAGAATCAGATTACCCAATTATTAAAAAATCAATCAATCTCTTGAAATACTTAAAAGATTATCTTAAATCAGTCGAATTAAATGCTGATTTAATAACAAAATATAATAATTTGACTCAGAAAATCATTCTTTCATTTCAATTCATATTTCTGAATAATGAAAAATCTCAACTTAATAAAGAATTAGAGATCGCCAAGACCTACAAGCAATCTAGTGAAATACAAGCAATTTCAGATTTATTGGAAAAGCTAAATGGATCTTTAATACATGATAAAACCAATTTAAATTATTTGGAGCAAGATTACCAAAAAAAGAAAAATCAAATTGATAAATTAAACCAAGAAATCCAAAATGTAATTGATATTTTAAAAAATTTGACAAATAAGAAAAAATTATGTTTTAGATATATCAATAGCATCACGCGTAATATGGATGCATCATCAAAAATTATAAAAAATGAAAAAGAAATCAATTCAACCTTAGAATTAGATCCTGAGTTAACAAATGCTGAGAAAATCAGAATATTACAAATTAAAGCAAGAGAAATACAACATGAAATTAACAAGCAAAAATTAAAAATCGGCGAAACTCAACTTAGGTGTGACAATTTATCACCCCAATTTAAAATCATTAATGAGGATTATGAAAAACTAATCCGTTTGATTGAAGAAGATGAAAATAAAGTAAATAGAAAAGAAAATGAACTGAAAGAAATGATATCAAGTTTAGATGATAAATTAAATGAACAATTACTAAAGATAGATTTTAGGTCTATTCAAACCCCCTCCCAAATAGAACTAGCACTATCAGATCTTGAATTGAGAATGAAAACAATTTTAACAAACGAAACGTTCGTTCAGGATAATTCTCTTAAAGTAGAGGAGTCATTAAAAGACGTTAATAAATTAATTAATTTTTCAAAGAAAAATAAAAATAAAATAACAATTTCTGATGCTGATCAAAAATTCGCCGACATGTTTGAAGGTTATTTCACATTAGAGTCTAATGTGAGTAAATTAGAGGAAACACTCAATTTATTATTAAGTGAGATAAATTTACGAGTAAACCTAGAAATCTCAATCACAAAAGGATATACAAAATTATTAATTCATCCCCAATTTGCTAGAAATAAGACACATAATTTACAGTTTGATGACTTAACTACCCCTGAAAAGATCTTTTTTATAATTATAATGCAAATA
>JAGXNU010000056.1 GCA_019894815.1 Promethearchaeota archaeon | reverse complement strand
TACCGTTCTTACTTCATGTTTAATAATGTCATTATCTATTCCTATATTTCTCATAGGTGAATTAAAAAAGAGAAGATAAAAGATGAAAGATTTCAGTTCAGATATATCGGGTTTTTATAAGTTATCCTTAGAAGAACGCCAGCATCAATTAGCTAAATTAATTAACTTAAAACCCGAAGAAGTTAAACTATTGCAAGATTTGGGGTATTTTACACCCACTCAAATTGACACGCTAATAGAAAACGTAATTGGGAGTTATCAATTGCCCTTGGGTATTGCTTTAAATTTTAGAATCAACGGAAAAGATTATATTTTGCCCATGGTGATTGAAGAACCTTCAGTTGTGGCCGCTGCTTCTAACGCAGCTAAGATAGCAAGAAAAATGGGGGGTTTTCAGTCTGAAGAAGTTAAATCAATAATGATTTCTCAAATCCAAATAACTCAAATAAAAGATGTTGCTGCTGCTAAGGATATTATAGTAAGAAATAAGGAAAAAATCTTAAAAATTGCAAATGAGCAAGACCCCTTACTCAATAAGTTAGGTGGTGGTGCTCTAGATATAGAGATTCGAGAAATAGAAACAAAAAAAGGCAAAATGGTAATCCTTCACCTTCTGGTTAATGTACTGGACGCCATGGGTGCTAATGTAGTAAATACGATGGCTGAAGCCGTAAGTCCCTATATAGAAGAAATTAGTGAAGGTAAGATATATCTGCGAATCGTATCCAACTTGGCTACACATCGAATTGCGAAATGTAAAGCAGTTTTTGATAAAGACTTGTTAGGTGGAGAAGAAGTAGTTGAAGGTATCTTAAACGCTTATGAATTTGCGCTCGCCGATTCCTATAGAGCCACAACCCATAATAAAGGGATAATGAATGGAATAATTGCGTTAACTTTAGCAACAGGAAATGACACTCGTGCTATTGAGGCAGGAGCTCACGCTTATGCTTCCTTGAGTGGTCAATACAAACCTCTTACGAAATTTAAAACTGACTCAGACGGTAATTTAGTTGGCGAGATAGAAGTTCCTTTAGCTCTTGGAATTGTTGGAGGAATGACAAAAATTCATCCAATGGCACGTTTAGCACTGAAAATTTTAGGTGTTAAGAGTGCAGAAGAGTTATCTCAAATTGCTGCGGCGTTAGGATTAGCTCAGAATGTAGCTGCTTTAAGAGCATTAGCCTCGGAAGGGATACAGAAGGGACATATGGTGTTACATTCGCGGAATATCGCAAAAACTGCTGGGGTTCCAGACGAACTAATAGAAGAAGTTGCGAAAAAGTTGGTCCAAGACGGCAAAATCCGAGTTGATCACGCAAAAAAGATATTAAATAAATTAATGGAAAAATAATTGATAACTGCATAACGATAATTAAAATTTTGAGAGGATATTTATGGGATTTAGAGATTATATAAATAAAATTGATGAGAAAGGACTCCTTCAAAAGGTAGATGTCGAGACTTCGAAGAAGTTAGAGATTTCTGGAATATTAAAAGAGAAAGAACCAACCCCCTTAATGTTTAATAATGTTAAAGAATCTGAATTCAGGTTGATTGGCAACATGTTCTGTACTAAGAATGTAATTGCTTCGTATTTCAATGTAACTCCCGCAGACATCATACCAATGCTTTCAAAAGCAATTACTCAACGCTCAGAACCAGAAATCATATCAAACGCTCTTTGTCAAGAAGTTATTGAATCAAACGTAGATTTAGATAAATTACCAATTTTATTTCATTGCGAAAAAGATGGCGGAAATTACATAAGTTCTGCTGTCGTAATCACAAGAGACCCTGATTATGGACAAAACATGGATTTTCATCGAGCCATGCAATTTTCCAAAGACAAATTTTCTACTCGAATAGTTAGAGGTCGACATTTTCACACATTTTTAGAAAGAAATAGCGAATTAGACGTTGCTTTTTGTATAGGTAACACTCCTAACATTCTAATTGCCGGAGCTACTTCTGTGGATATTGGAGTTGATGAATTACATATTGCAAATGCATTAGAGCCAATAAAAGTTGTTAAAGCAAATTCAGTTGATCTTTTAATCCCTGCAGAAGCAGAATTTGTACTAGAAGGGCGAGTCTATTTAGAAGAAAAACACGCTGAAGGTCCTTTTGTCGACTTAACAGAAACTTATGACATTGTAAGAGAAGAACCTGTTTTTGAAGTGAAAAAAATAACTCATAGAAAGGACGCGATTTGGCAAGCCTTATTACCCGGCGCGCTTGAGCATAAGATATTGATGGGTATGCCAAGAGAACCAACAATTTTCAATAAAGTGAACGAAACTGGAGTTAAATGTATAGATGTTAATGTAAATCCTGGAGGATGTTCATGGCTACATGCAATTGTACAAATTGATAAAATTTCAGAAGATGATGGTAAAAAAGCTATTAAGGGTGCATTTATTGGTCATGGTAGTTGCAAACACGTATTTATTGTAGATAAAGATATTGACATTTACGACCCGTTATCTGTGGAATGGGCAATGGCAACTCGCTTTCAAGGCGATGTTGATTTGATTATTAAAGATAAAGAACCCGGAAGTAGTTTAGATCCTAGCGCAGAACTGGGAACGAAAAAGACAACTAAAATGGGATTTGATTTAACAAAACCTCTAATCCCAAAAGGAAAAAGTTTCGAAAGAGCAGATTTTCCTCAAGTAGATATTAAGAAGTATTTTAAACAATAGGAGTGCTATACCGTGAGATTAAATCAAGAAGAGAAAGAAATGCTCGAGGGAAAATATGGAAAATCTACACAAAAATCCATGGAAATATTAGCTACTCTAGGCGAAATATTTGATGCTGAAAATATGATTGATGTTCATGGCGTTCAAATAGCAGGCGTTTCATATGACAATCTTGGAGAAGCAGGATTAGAATTTCTAAACGAAATGGCAGAAGATGGAAAAGTTAAAGTTTTAACGACACTAAATCCAGCAGGAATGGATCGTGAAAATTGGCAAGCGTTAGGAATAGATGAAGAATTTGCAAAAAATCAAAATCGAGCCATAGATACTTTTGCTAAAATGGGAATAATAACTACATGTTCCTGCACTCCGTACCTAATTGGAAATACACCTCATTATGGGCAACATATTGCTTGGGCCGAAAGCAGTGCTGTTTGCTACTCTAATTCTGTAATAGGTGCTCGAACAAATCGCGAAGGTGGGCCAAGTGCATTAGCCGCTGCTCTAATTGGGAAGACACCTAATTATGGTTATCATTTAGACAAGAATCGCCATGGTCAAGTTTTAGTTGTAGTAAATATACCAGTTAAAGGCACAGATGAATTCGGAGTGCTAGGAAAATTTATTGGTGATAAACTAGTTGAATTAGGAAAGAAAATTCCATACATTACTGGAATTCCTTCAGCAACAGTTGAAGAACTCAAATCTTTTTGTGCGTCCGTTGCGACTTATGGTGGAACGGCGTTATTCCACATGGATGGAATCACCCCAGAATGTAATAATTATCCCAAACCAAGTGAGATTGTGTTTGAGATTAGTCATGATGACTTAGATAATGCTCGTGCTGAGCTTATTGATGATGATATTGAAATAGATTTCGTTAGTATAGGTTGTCCTCACGCTTCAATTCACGAAATTGCGAATCTTTCTAAATTATTAGAAGGAAAGGAAGTAAAAAAAGAATTTTGGATTACTACTGCTCGACCCACTAAGAGAATTGCTGATGAGGCGGGCTATTCTAAAATTATTGAAGATGCTGGAGCAAAATTTGCTGCGGATACTTGTTGTGTAGTAGCTCCTATAAAGGGACGCTTCAAAGGGATAATGGTAGATTCAGCAAAAGCGTGCTATTATGGACGCGCTAAAAATAAATTTAAGGTAAAAATTGGATCGATTGAAGAATGCGTTCAGGAGGCTATAAAATGAAGCTCACGGGAAGAAAAATCTATAAAGGAGCGGTTGAAGGAGAAGCTATAGTGACTAATGATGGAATCTCATTTTATGGTGGTGTTGATCCCGATACCGGTATAGTAGTTGAGGTTGGACACGAACTTGAAGGTCAGTCTATAACGGGCAAAGTTTTAGTCTTCCCTACTGGTAAAGGATCAACTGTAGGTTCATACACGATGTATAGAATGAAGAAAAATAATACGGCTCCATTAGCAATTGTAAATAAAGAAATCGATACAATCATAGCAGTCGGTTGCATAATCAGTGAAATTCCATGCGTGGATAAGATTAATATTGATGATATTAAAACCGGACAATATTTAATTGTAAACGGTAACGAGGGTTCCGTGGAGATGAGATAAATGGGATCTGGAAAGGGATATGGCAAAACAATATTATTCGGTGAACATTTTGTTGTTTATAATCTCCCTGCTATTGCCTCAGCATTAGGTTCTTATACAACTGCTGAAGTTAAAGTTGTTGATGGAAAAGGTTGGGAGGTCATCGATCAACGCCCTGCCACTCCTGGTTATAAGGAGAAAAAATACGATGAGGCAATGCATTCCATTAAAAATGTTATCGAACACATGAACATAGATGTTGGATGCCAGAAACTTGAAATAACCTTTTCTGGAGATTTATTTGCCGCCAGTGGTGTTGGTGCTTCTGCTGCACAAGCGACTTCCCTATCCCGAGCAATAAATGAAACGTTTACTCTAATGTTGGATGATGAAAAGATTAACGAAGCTGCTTACGAAGGTGAGAAAGCTTATCATGGAACACCTTCAGGAATAGATAACACGGCTTCCACTTATGGAGGTCTAATCTGGTTTGTAAAAAATTCGGATGGTGGAAAAAGTACAATGGAAATTCTTCAATCACCTGAAAAAATTCCATTAGTAATCGCAAATTCTGGAATAACCGCTTCAACTACAGAAGTGGTCGCTGATGTTAGACGCTTAAAAGAATCAAATCCTGAAAAATTCGAGTATATTTTTAATGAGTATAAAGTTCTCTCTGAAAAAGCTAAAAAAGCATTGCTCGAAAGTGACAAAAACCTTATAGGTAAACTAATGAACCAAAACCATAAATTACTTCAAGATATTACGGTCTCAAGTGAAGTTAACGATAAGTTAGTAGAAATTGCAATTAATAATGGAGCACTCGGGGCTAAGTTGACGGGAACTGGACGTGGAGGTTTGGTCATTGCTTTAGCTAGAAATGAAGAAATTCAAGAAAAGATCTCCAATGCTATTGAAATGGAAGGATATCAATCCTGGAAAACAATGATCGGATGAGTGTTAATCAAAATTGAAAGCAGAAAACAGTGTTATTCTTTTAAAGTTAGGTGGAGGGTTACTTACTGATAAAAATAAACCATTTTCTATAAGAGAAGACATTGTTAAAAGTGCAGTTAACCAAATAATTGATGCTAATGAAAAAATCATACTAATTCACGGTGGCGGGTCCTTTGGTCATCCTTTAGCAAAGAAATATAACGTTTTCGATGGAATTGATAAATCCATACCAAATCAAATTTTTGGAGTAGTTGAAACCCATCATTCAATGATTAGATTTAACTCGTATTTAATTGAACAATTCTTGGAAATGAATTACCCTGTTTTATCGATTCAAACTTCCAGTATTTTTATCAAGAAATTGAATAAAATTTCATTGGAATCCTTAGATGTTCTTGAGACTGCTTTGGACCTTAAAATCATGCCAGTTTTGTATGGTGATGTCTTGTTTGATAAAAAAGGATCATTTTCTATACTTTCAGGAGATGAGATAATCCTAAAATTATGCGAAAGTCTTAAAAGTTATAGCATATCTAAAGTAGTTTTCGCAATGGAATCTGATGGATTATTTAAAGCTGATGAATTAGGAGGTAATAATTGTAAATTACTTACTGAATGCTATTCTAGTGAGCTTGATGACTTAATATTAGCAGATCTCGGCCAAAAAATAGATGTAACTGGTGGTATAACGAGTAAACTTGCTCATATCAAAAAAATATGTAAGCAAAAAATTCCCGTGCAATTAATAAATGGTTTAACTGAAGGATACATCTATAAATCGTTAAGGAATCAAAAAATAAATTGTACAAATATATTAATTAATGAATAATTTTACAAAATGACAAGTAGTAGATTTGAAAAAGAGAACATGCCTGAACCAAAACAAACCAAAAAAATTCTAAATAGAAAGGAAGAACATCTAAAAATTCCTCTTGAATATGACGTGCAACATTCTGTTAATTATTTTAAAGATATAAAATTAATTCACCACGCTATTCCTGAAATTGATCTGGAGGAAATTGATCTCACAGTTAACTTTTTCAAAAAAAAAATTTCAGCCCCTATTTGCATTTCTGCTATAACTGGAGGTCATCCTTTATCAAAGGAAATTAATGAAATCCTTGCTAAAGCTGCTGAAGAGGAAAATATCATCATGAGTGTTGGAAGTCAGCGAATAGGATTAGAAGATCTATCTACTGTAGACTCATTTAAAATCGTACGCGAGTATGCTCCTTCGGTTCCTGTAATTGGAAATTTAGGGTTAGGTCAAATAAGTTCTACTTATTTTAGGGAAGAAAATTTATCCGATTGTATTGATATGATAAAGGCAGATGTAATGGCTATCCACTTGAATGCATTGCACGAACTTGTTCAAGATGAGGGAAATATTTCATATAAAAATTTTAAACAAAATTTCAAGAAAATTAGGAAAAGTACTGATATTCCCCTCCTCGCAAAAGAAGTGGGTACGGGATTAAACCAAGAAGTTGCACTGATGCTTGATGAACTAGGTTTTGATGGGTTTGATGTTGGAGGAACCGGTGGTACGAGTTTCGCTGCAATTGAGTCAAAACGTAATAATTTTGATAATGATAAATATTCTCGTAACCCAGCTGATGTATTTAGAGAATGGGGAATTCCTACACCTGTAAGTATTGTTAATGTTCGATCAGTTTCTCAAAAATTAATTATTGCTACAGGAGGATTAAAAACTGGAATCGATATTGCAAAATCCATTGTACTTGGTGCTGACATTGGTGGATTTGCTTACAAATTCTTAAAATCCGCATGGCAAGACAGAAAAAACAACACTATATCAAATACTATCAGAGAAATAAGAACGTTGAAAAATGAATTGAGCTCGAGTTTGTGGTTGATGAATTTAAGAAATTTAAGTGAATTGAAAAACAAACGAGAAAAATGTGTTATATTTGGCGATTTATACCTCTGGTTAAATCAATAAAAGTTTCTTTTAATTACTTGCTTCCCCACCTTTTAATCCCGCTATCAATACCGATGTGATCAAGAATTCTTCCTACAAAATATTCATTCAATTCTTTGATATTTTTGGGTTTTATGTAATAAGATGGAATTGGTGGTGCAATGATTACTCCCAATCTTGAGAGTTTCAGCATATTTTCCAAGTGAATTGCGCTGAAGGGGCTTTCTCTTACAACTAGGATAAGTTTTCTTCGTTCTTTGATGACAACATCCGCGGCTCTGGTGATTAAATTATCAGCATAACCGTTAGCGATTGCTGCTAAAGTTTTCATTGAGCAAGGAATTATTATCATGATGTTATTTTTATAAGAACCACTTGCAGGACCTGCCGTCAAATCGTCAACATCGTAAGATTTATCGGATAATTCGATTATTTGACTTACCTTGTAATCAGTTTCAATGTCAATGATTTTTTCAGCCATTTTGGTGATGACTAATTCTGTTTCTAATCCATTTTTCTTCAATTGCTGTAGTAATATTACAGCTAAATCCACACCACTAGCACCAGTAATAGCAACAAGTACCAAAAATGTTCACCTTAAATAAAGATTGTATATAGTGTTTAGAATTTTCTTTCCAATACAAATTTTAGTAAATTTTCAAAAAACTCTATCTCGGAATTATTTATAACAGGTTTTAATTTCTCAAGTGCGTCTTCTGCTTCTTGATAATATTTAGTAGCAAGTTTTTTACAAGAATTAATTACATCTGCTTCCATGAATAAATCTCTTACTTCTTCTACATTTTTATCAGTTATCTTTGACTTCGAAATTAGGTTAACCAAATAGTCCCTCTTTTTTACATCTAAACTATTTATAGCTTCAATTAACAAGCAAGTCCTTTTACCTTCGCGAATATCTCCGTCTGTAGGTTTTCCAGTTACTTTTTCGTCTCCAAATGTTCCCAAAATATCATCAATTATTTGGAAAATGATTCCCAAATTAATTCCAAGTGTAGAGAGAATACGATAGTACTCCTTATCAATACCAGCATAATTTGCACCTATTAAAATTGATTTTTCCAACAACGCTCCTGTTTTTAATGAGACCATTTCAATATAATCTTTCATTTGTAAATTTTTTCGATTAACCATATCTGTCTCAATTAAGACACCATTAGCGATATCTCCGAATGCTTGTTCGTAATAATTGATCGCTTCTAAATTTCGATTCCTATCAAAATCATTAAACAGAAAAGGTTCTAATCCTAAGAAAAAAATGGAGTCTCCACCGATGATAGCGATGGAATTTCCAAAATCAGATTGACTCATTTTTTTTAGGCTATAATTATTGTGATACAGTTGAAATCTATAATGAAATGCTGGATTACCTCGCCTAAAATTATCCTTATCAATAATATCATCATGTACAAGTGAAGCATTATGAAGAAATTCCACTCCTACGCTTGGTGTTATGATTTTATCATCTATTTCATCGTTAAATGCGTTATAAGCAGCAATACATAGTAAAGGGCGAATTCTTTTCCCCCCTGCGAGAAGATATGTTTTTATCTCTTCGTAATAAGTTTTTAAAAATGTATTGTTGATGTTTTCTAATTTTTTATCAAGAATCGTTCCGATTGCATTATTTATGTTTGGAATATATGTTTTTGCATATTCTGTAAATTTCATTTAGTCTACACCTTGGTTATATCAATTTTCTCATTACAATTTCGGAACTGCGGTGATTTTCCCATAAGGATAAGAATTTCTTTAAAGATTCATCATTTTGATATATTTTGTCTCGTGCAATTCGTTTTGCTTTCAAAATCCTCAAAAATTTCTTATCCAAACTTCGTTCATATTGGATACCTATCTTGTCAAGTTTCTCTTTCTTTTCACATTGAATTATGGATTCGATAGCTATTTGTCCAGACATCATAGCATATGGTATGCCTTTTCCGCTAATTGGATCGACAATTCCACCTGCGTCTCCAACAGCAATGACATTATCCTCATAAAGTTTCGGTCTTAACCCAACAGGAATCAGATGAGGTTTAAAAATCTCTAATTTTGCATTTTTTAAAGCATTCTTAACAAAAGGTAAGGAGCTAAATTTTCTAAACTCAGAACGAGAATTTTTTACTAAATTAATTTGATTACCCCATCCCACCGTGATCATTTCTCTTTTTGGAAATAACCACGCATATCCAATAGGAATGAAATTTTCTATACCAAAAAAGAGATGAACTGTTTCATCACCAAGGACTTGCTTTATATTGTCCCTTGTAGTTTTCATTTCTTGCGTGATCGTTAATATGATATCTTTTTTAGCAAAAAAGGGCCATTTTAATAATTTTAATGTCGTGGAGGTTACACCATCAGCCGCAATGAGATATTTAGCGTTATATCGATCTTTATCGGTGGTAATTTGATAAATTTCATTTAACCTTTCAACACGGATTACCTTCTCTTGATCTCTAAGCTCTGCACCGCTACTTATTGCTAAATCGGTTAGAAATTTATCAAACTCACTTCTCCATACTACTGCTCCTTTTCCTTTTTTTGAATAGTTTTCACCATCAACATGATGAAGCTCCAAAGATTCAATAACACGAGCAATTTTTTCTTCAGGATAGTCAATTTCTTCGACTAACTCCCAAGCTATAGCTCCCCCACATGCTTTATATCTTCCCTTTTCTGCAAGAGATTCTTTTTCAATAAGGCACGTGGAATATCCATTCTCAGCAGCTTCTTTAGCTGCAACAGATCCTCCTGGACCAGCTCCAATGACAATAACATCATATTTCTTCATGAGAAATTCATTAAATTCTTTTAATGGATTTATGTAAAGAAATAAGAATGATTTAAAAAGAGTATCACATAAAACACACTATTAATTATTGAGAATATCAAATGTATGATTTGATGATTTAAGAAAAAAATTCCTTCTAATTTATAATTCATTCAACAAAAATTTATATACTAAGTTCCTTACTTTAGGTTATGACTTACACTCCGTTTGAAGTGCGTGTGTTGCCTTTATTTTTTTATTATATTGCCCTCTCAATTCTAGGCATTGTTATGACAATAAGGATGTATTATAAATGGCGAGACCGCAAAGTTAATCCACCATTATACCTTTCGATTGTATTTCTATTTTTAACTGCAGCACTAATAATGCTTACTATAGGATTAGCTGAAGCCGTGATCGCTGGATATTACATGGAAGTATACCGTTTTTCACTCCCTTTTTCATATGGAATGGTAATAATTGCAGATATCTTTCTATTTAAATTTGTCATCGAATTATTAGACAAAGGAAAGAAAGTTTTTATTCCACTCATTATCTTGGGATTAATAATCTTTATCATGTTGTTTTTACCTTGGAATTGGTGGGGTGTTCCGCCCGAAGATTATGC
>JAGXNU010000055.1 GCA_019894815.1 Promethearchaeota archaeon | reverse complement strand
TATACACGTGCAAGAAGATGAAGTAAGTCATCTTTTCATGTTAGATGCAGGAGGATTAACTCAGGCAATAATGCATAATTGTAAACAATTTGGTATGAACTTTAAGGATGTCGAAAAATTAATATTAAGTCATGGGCATTTTGATCATTTCGGTGGACTATCAAGTGTTATCCCAGAGCTTAGCAATGGAACGCAGTTTTATTTAAACCCAGACTGCTATCAACAATTTTTTGCAGCAGTCACTAACAGTGGAGAGGAACTACCAGTAGAAGATTTAGCAGCTTCAGTTAAACGCCTTGAAAAAGAAGGAAAACTTAAATTAAGCGCGAAATTACCCCTATTTAGTAAAGGTCTAGTCCAAAAGCTAGCAAGTGAGAATGCTATAGAAGTAATTGAGACAAAAGAACCAGTTCAATTATATAAGGGGATAACAACTAGTGGAGAAATTGAATTATTTGATGACGATGAACTAACTAAAGGAATGTACATAATGAAAAGCAGAAAAGAATTTGAAAAGCACTATTTCAGAGACGAGACTTCAATCTATTTTAATATTAAAGATAAAGGTCTGGTAGTCTTAACTGGGTGTGATCACTGCGGAATTGACAATACAATCAAATATGGTCAAAAGTTAACAGGTATTGATAAAGTTTATGCTGTGATAGGAGGCTTTCATGAAGAATGGAACCCAATTGAAAAAATTGAAGAAAAGGTAAAATATTTCGAAGATTTAAACCCTGAAATCATATGTGGAATGCATTGTACAGGTTTTATTTTTAATAAGTTAATGTCTAATCATCCTTCACATACATTAGGGATGGTAGGTACTGAATTTCATCTTTAAATCTTTTTTTTTTAGTATTTCAATATTTCAATATTTCAATATTAAAAATTAGTTTAATTTTAAATAAAATGTAAAGATCTTAATAATCACAATTTTAAAAAGTGATTTAATATGAGTGACGAAATCAAACGTTATTGGGACAAAAATTGGCCAGAAGAGACGCCAAAACATATAGACTATGAGGTAACTCCTATAGATCAGCTTTTAAAAAAAACAGCTGAAGAATTTCCAGAATCCGAAGCTATTTTTTTTGAGGGATCTAGAATAAAGTATGGAGAATTAGATCTCTTAGTTGATCAATTTGCCACGGGACTTTCTAAATTAGGGATTAAGAAAGGAGATGTCGTGGCCATAGATTTACCGAATATGCCTCAATATGTTATAGCACATTGGGCTATTCTTCGAATTGGCGGCATATCAAATCCTATTCTTCCGGTAAATAGGTTCGTGGAGATTGTTCATCAAATAAATGATTCAAAAGCTAAAGCAATGATAATATTGGATTTTCTTTATGAAGAATATCTCGATGGAAAAGATTTAAGCAAGATGCCTACTCTGAAGAACATAATTTTCACGGGTACGGGGGAATTTTTGTCTCCATTAAAAGCAAAACTTGGAGCTGCTCTAGGAAAGATCCCTCAAATGAAAAATTGGCCAGAAAAGGTTGGTGAAATAAAATGTCCAAAATTTCAAGAGGTTTTAAAGAGTGGTTATCAGATTGATCTTCCAAAAGTTAATTATGATCTTAAGAAAGATACTGCAATTTTGATATATACGGGAGGAACCACGGGAGTACCTAAAGGAGTAATGACATCTCATTATTCAATGGTGGTAAATGCTTTACAGGTAGATGCATGGGCATCAACGCAGCTACCTCAAATGAAGGAATTAAAAGGGAAAGGAGGAATGCTTTTAGTAGTTCCTCTTGCTCATTCGTTTGGGAATATAGGCATGACAGTTTCAGTCCTTCAAGGATGGAAAATGGTATTGTTACCTCGTCCACCTGAAAAAATTTCCAAGATTTTAAATTACATCATGAAAGAAAAGGTTACATACATGCCAGGAGTACCTACTCTTTATATAAAACTCAATCAAGATCCAGATTCACAAAAATATAAAGGAAAATTAGATTGCCTTATTGCCTGCATCAGTGCGGCTTCTGCAATTCCAGAAGAAGTTAAAAATGAATTTGAGAAGATAACTGGTGCTGCAATAGTTGAAGGATATGGCATGTCAGAGTTTTCACCTGTAGTCTCTCTTAACCCGTTCAAAGACGAGTTACAAAAAATTAATACTGTAGGATTTCCTATATCAGATACGTTACTTAAAATAGTTGACGCGGAAGAAGGAAAAACATTATTACCACAATGTCCTCACGAAACTTGTGAAAATTGTGGAATTGATGAATTCCAATATATTGGAGAGATATGTTGTACTGGTCCACAAATAATGCTTGGTTATTTGGGAAGGGAAAAGGATAGTGAATATGCTCTACGTAAAGATTCAAAAGGATTAATTTGGTATTATACTGCAGATATAGGATGCATAGATAGCGGAGGATATCTTCGAATTAAAGATAGGAAGAGAGATATGATCAAATACAAAGGACACGGCGTCTTCCCCAGAGAAGTAGAAGATTTAATGTACATGAATGCTGCAGTACTAGAAGTTGGAGTTATAGGTGTCCCTGATACAGAGGTAGGTGAAAATATCAAAGCATTTGTAGCATTAAAACCTGAATATCAAGGAAAAATTTCCGTAGATGATCTTTTAGAATGGGCTAAAGAAAATATAAGCCCTTACAAGTATCCTCGTCAGATTGAACTTGTTCCTGAATTACCTAAATCAGTGGTTGGAAAGATATTAAAACGAGAACTAAGAAATCAATAAATAAATCTTATTTCTATTTATTTTTTATATTTTATTATTTACATTATCTAGATTTTCGATTCGAGATATGATCAAAATATTCGATATTCATTTTCATATTAAAACTTTATAACCGATTCCATCAATAATAATACTTAACAACTTATTTAATCAAAAAAAAAAATTGAAAATGATTTAAAAATGACAAATCCTTATGAAAGTCGGTTCTGGATGAAAAATTGGGATCCGGATGTGAAAGATCTTGATCCTAAGGAGTTCGAAACTACATACCCCGAGTATATACGAGCAATGTTTGATAAATTTCCTAATAACATGGCTCTGTCATATCAAGGCTTAGAAATAACTTTTAGTGAAGTAGATAAACGATCTAATCAATTTGCTAATATGCTTATTGAGAATGGATTTAATAAGGGAGATACCGTAGGAATTAATCTGGCTAATATTCCCGAATATATCTATTCAGTGATAGGCACACTAAAGGCGGGTTGTGTTGTGTCGGGGGTAAGTCCTTTAATGTCTGATGTACAAATGCAGTATCAGTTAGACGATCTTGGAAAGGGAGGAAAAAAAGTCGCACTAGTGACCCTTGATGCTATTTTTGAACATCGTTTAAAAAAGATCGCATCAACATTACCGCAACTTAAACTCGTTGTAGCAACAAGCGTGGTAGGTTCATTTCCAAAAGAGCAACAAGAAAAAATTAAAGCCGTTCAAGATATACCTTTTGGAGAAGTCACCCCTCTTGAGGGAAAGACAGTATACAATTTTCAAGATGATGTTTTGACAAATTACTCAGATGAATTACCTAAAGTGGATGTTTTCCCCGATGATATTGGTTGGATCCAATATACTGGGGGTACTACGGGAGCGCCTAAGGGTGCCATGTTAAGCCACCGAAATTGCTTATCTAATATGAAATGTATCAAAGCGTGGCTTCAATGGGAAGAAGGCGAGGGAATGTTATTATCAGGATTCCCCATGTTTCATATCGCAGGTTTAACAGTATGTGAAAGTGCTCTTGCTTTAGGATGGGGTCAAATCCTTATTGCTAATCCAAGAGATGCATTACACATTTGCAATCAGATAAAAACCTACTCTCCAACAGTTCTTGTAAATGTCCCATCCTTATATCAGATCCTGATTAACTTTAAAAAATTTAAACGATTAGATCATAGTAAATTAAGAATGTGCATTTCAGCGGCCGCTCCCTTTCCAAAAGAATCTCAAGAAAAACTTGAAGAGATAATTGGGCAAGGAAAATTGCTGGAATTATATGGTATGACTGAACTAAGCCCTGTGGTCACAATGAACCCTTCTATTGGCAAAAAGATACTTGGAAAAGTAGGATTACCAATTCAAAATGTTGATTTGAAGATTGTTGATGCGGATACCGGTGAAATAGTACCATTAGGAGAACCGGGTGAAATTTGCGTTGCAGGTCCATTAGTCATGCAAGGATATTACAATAAGCCTGAAGAAACAGCTAAAGCAGTAGATAAAGATGGATACATGCATTCTGGAGATGTCGGAGTGATGGATCATGATGGTTATGTTAAGATTGTTGATCGAACAAAAGACATGATCATTGTCGGTGGATTCAAAGTTTTCAGCGCGAAAGTTGAAGATACTTTATCCAAGCATCCTGCAGTTGGCATAATCGCATTAGTTGGTGAACCTAATCCAGATCGTCCTGGCTCTGAAATCGTAAATGCATACATTCAATTAGATCCCGATTTTGAATATGATGGCAACGAAGAAGCATTAAAAGAAGATTTCATTAATTTTGCCAAGGAAAATTGTGCGGCCTATGAAGTCCCCAAGAAAATCCACGTCATGGAAGATATTCCGCTGACTGTAATCGGCAAAGTCGATAAAAAAACACTTAGAAAATAATTTTCCTTTTTTTATTTATTCTCTTTCATATAAAACCTTAAATATTAAAAGCTCATTCTCCTATTTTCATTATTGGTTCAAGAGCTACATTTTTTAGCACTCCATCCACATTAAAATCAGGAAATAATCATAATACGTTTTTATAAATTTGTCAATAAATTTCACGCAAAATCAAACTTTTTATTAGAAAGATTCAAAATTATAACATAACACACTATATATTTGAAATAAGTGAAAAAAATGTCATATAGTAGTAGATTTTGGAAAGAAAAATCTTATGATAAAGGTATCGATGATCTCGATCCTAAAGAATTTGAGACATCCTATACCGAATTGATAAGAAGTACTTTTGAGAAAGTCCCAGATAAAATTGCCATGGCTTTTTATGGGACTGAAATTAATTATGCCACCTTAGATAGCCTTTCAAATGAATTTGCACACATGTTGATAGAACAGGGATTTAAAAAGGGAGATGTTATCGGTATTAATACAGCTAACATTCCTGAATATGTGATTGCAGCTCTTGGAGGTTTAAAAATAGGTATGATCGTTTCTGGTGTTTCTCCTCTCTTGTCAGCAGTTCAAATCCAATATCAATTGAATGATCTTGGATCTGGTGGTAAACAAGTTGCTTTACTCACACTCGATGCTGTTTTCGCAGGTCACCTTACCAAGATAGCTTCAAAGCTACCATCATTAAAGCTTGTTGTAACTACAAGCGTAGCGGGATTCATGCCAAAATTCTTGGGTTTTATGGGGAAATTAATTGGGAAGGTTCCTAAGGGAAAAGTTACTCCCCTTGAAGGAAAGACAGTCTTAGAATATCACAAGGACGTGAAAGGGAAATTTGCTGATACCTTACCAGATATTAAAGTTAATGCCGATGATGTTGCTTTTATTCAATATACCGGTGGAACTACTGGACCCCCTAAGGGTGCAATTTTAACACATAGGAACTTTGTCAGTGATGTAATTATTTTTCAACGTTGGCTAAGTTGGGAATTTGGAAGCGGTACTGGTTTATCTGGATTTCCCTTTTTCCACATAGCTGGTTTATTTACATGTGCCAACGTCCTCGCTCTTGGGTACACGCAAGTATTAATACCAAACCCGCGTGATACAGGTCACATAATTAAGGAAATGTTGAAATATCGACCTAACATCTTAGCAAATGTACCTACATTATATCAAATGCTATTAAAAGATCCTAACTTCGCAAAAGTAGATAAAGACATGCTTGAATATGTGGTTTCCGCGGCTGCACCTTTCCCTAAAGAATCACAAGAAATTTTAGAAAGTATTGTAGGAGAAGGGAAACTTCTAGAGGCCTATGGAATGACTGAGACTTCACCTTTATCTTGCGCGAATCCATCGAAAGGTAAAAAGAAATTAGGAACTGTTGGATTACCTCTGCCCAACGTTGATTTGAAATTAGTGGATCCAGATAGTGGTAAAGAAGTACCTTTAGGTCAACCCGGAGAAATTTGTGTAAAAGGTCCAATGGTAACCAAGGGGTATTACAATAAACCAGAAGAAACGAAAAAAGCTATCGATTCTGATGGTTTCATGCACACTGGAGATATGGGTATAATGGACGAAGATGGCTATCTCCGTATTGTCGATAGAACGAAAGATATGATAATCGTGGGTGGATACAAAGTATTTTCTGTGAAAGTAGAGGATACTCTTACCCAGCATCCTGCAATTGGAGCTATAGCTACAATCGGTATTCCAAATCCTGATCGCCCTGGTTCGGAAATTGTAAAGGCCTATATTCAAATCGACCCTAATTTTGCGTTTGATGGAAATGAAGATGCATTAAAAGAAGATATTCTCCAATACGCGAAAGATAATTGTGCACCATATGAAGTCCCGAAAATGATAGAATTCACGGATGAACTTCCGCTTACATCTGTTGGGAAAGTGGACAAAAAAGCTCTTAGAGCTTCAAAATAACAATTTATATAAATTTTTTTTTCTTCTTCTTATTCTTATCTTTATAAAGATCTACTAATGAATTAGCAGTTTGAAAGTGTCAAAAAGAAAAAAAAAGAAATTTTAAAAATCTTAAATTTAACCCCGTTGTTTCATCCAGCAGTAAATGCCCAGAACTAAATAGATAATAACGAGAATAGTGCTGAATAATGAATTCATAAAAGCAATTACGGGCAAAGTTAAAAGCGCTAATTCCAAAGAACTCATAATCACTATCATTAATATAAATAGCAATGCAAACTCGAAAAATAATCTGACCTCTTCCCATTCCTTTTTAAAATATGCTATAAGAGAAACCAAGCCAAGCAGTAAAAGAGTTCCTCCAAAATATCTAAAGTATACAGGATCATTAAAAGGCCACTGAGTTAAACCGTATATAAAAATATCGGGAATCACCAAATATAGAAAAGCGAAAATAAAACCAGCCAATGCGTCCAAAAGAAGCGTTATTTTGGTAAGTTTTTGAATTTCAGTCAATTTATTATACCTTTTTGTTTTAATTTTAATTTGTTTATATCAGATTTCAAATAGTCTATGAATTTACAAAACGGTGAAATTTTTTAGAATTTATAAAGATTTCTTGTTTTTAATTTTTAAAAAGAGTAGGGATATTTCTAGTTAGTTAGTCAAGAAGACCATCAGAGCAAGAATAAAGTAATAAAGCTGATAGGGGGTTACCATTATTCTTTCGATTATCCCTCTATACTTACCTGCGGCAAATATTCCCGAGATAATTACACCAATTAATGAGATAATAGCTGAAATAAGTGAAAATATAGCAAAATCACTCCATATTGCTACGAACTGTAATCGTATCCAAAGAGCCACCATCCCAGCAATAGTTAATAATCCCATTACGACTACAAGGATTATATGCATTTTTCCCTTGTAAGTTTTTATTTCACCCCTAACATCAAGAGGGAAAAAGAGAGCAATGAGTATTCCTAAAATTGAACTAATCAAAAATAAAATAGGCCCAACAATTGAACCTCCCCCATCGTTTATACCCTCATGTAAACCAATAAAAAATACAAACGATAAAACACTATTTACTATTATGAATGATTGCGATAAGCGTCTATTAGGAGCGCCAACTGCAAACAGTGAACTTATATCATCTCGAATATGACTATAATCCGATTGTAAACTGCCACAAATAATCCACATCGCAGTATAGACGACTGGACTCAACATTCCACAAATTGCTAAAATTTGAAATATATTCATAATTATCTGGTTTTGTTTTTATTAAACGATTGAATAAATGCGATATTCGTTATTAAGAGATTTAAAATTAAAAATTTGACTCATATCTTTTTAATAGATTCAGTGCAGTTTTTCAATTACAATTTCTATGATCTTAGGCATTACTTCACCGATTCTCTCATGAAGCACTACTTCTGCTTGATCATCCATGTCAGTTTCTTGGATGTTAATTATCACTAATTTAGAGCCATTTACTAACGCTTTACGGGGATAAAATGCTACGGGATATACCAAGAGAGAAGATCCCAAAATCAGAAATAAATCACAATTAGATAACATCTTTTCTGCTGCTAATAGTGTATCAGAATTTAGTGGTTCCCCAAAAAATATGGCATTTGGTTTTAATAATCCATTACACGCATCACAAGAAGGACTTATATTACTTTTAAGTACTTGATCTATCAGTTTTGTGATAGGATATATCGTATGGCACTGCATGCATATTGCTTCATGCGCGGTTCCATGTAACTCAATAACATTCTCAGTTTTGGCACGTTTATGTAATCCATCAATATTTTGAGTGAGAACTCCATTAAGTTTGCCTAATTTCTGAAGTTTTGTCAACGATTTATGCCCTTTATTAGCTTTTGATTTGAATATTTGCATGCCCATGTCTAACATGAACTTCAAGTTTTTTCCTGTATCCGACACATAAGAATGAATGCTTGCAAACTCATCAGGATTTACTTTTTCCCATAATCCAGTACCAGGGCTTCTAAAATCAGGTATTCCGCTCTCAGTACTCATGCCAGCCCCAGTTAATGCGATTATATTCTCTGAATCGATTATTAGTTGGGCAATCTGTTGAATTTTACTATCCAAATCATTCATGCAATTATCTCCTAAAATTATCTCCTATAATAAAATACAATAATATAACTACGATAAATAGAAAAAATATATAATATGTTATTTTTATTATTGATTATAATATTATAGTATGTTTCAATAATATATTGTATAGTTCATGAGGACTTAGTTCTCACTTCAAAAATCATAGTAAAAATTCGCATGTAGTAAGTCATTTTGAATAGAAAGGGGTTAGTTAATGCTAGAGCATAAAAAATTATTTATTTACAAGATTTGCGTCGTTGGAAACGGTGGTGTGGGTAAAACGTCGATGGTTTTGAGATATTGCGAGAATGCCTTTAGAGATAATTATGTCATGACCATTGGTTCAAATTTTTCCACAAAAACAGTAAATCTGGAAAACTTCCCGCAATTCCAAATTAAGCTCCAGCTCTGGGACCTTGCTGGACAGAAACATTTCAGTTTTGTAAGACCACCATTTTACCGTGGATCTACGGGCATAATTTATGTGTTTGATTTATCACGACGATCTTCATTTGCTGATTTAGATGAATGGAAACTCGAAGTGGAAAAAGTTATTGGGCACAAACCTTGTTGTATTGTTGGCAATAAATTAGATCTTGCTCGGGAAGGAAAGCGCGAAGTTTCAACTCAAGATGGAGAAGCTGTTCGAAATGAATTTAACGCTATAAAATACTATGAAACCAGCGCAAAAGAAGATGATTCAGTGGAAGTAGTCTTTAAAGATTTAACTCTAGAAATTTTAAGAGCTGCTGGTAAAATTTAGTGTGTAATAGATTATAAACATTAAATTAAAATTGAGAGCTTTATTTTCAACCTTAGTATAGAAAATCGTTAAGTTAATATATAATAAAAGAGTGAATGGATATGTTTGGAGGCGGAGGTCGAACTTACGATCGTGCTCTTACTGTTTTTTCTCCAGAAGGGCGTTTATTTCAAGTGGAATATGCTTTAGAGGCCGTGAGGCGTGGTACATTAGCCGTTGCCATAAAATCTCGTGAAGCGGTCTGTCTTGCAGCTCAGATTAAAATACCCTCAACATTAATGGATGCTGATTCAATAGATAAGATTTTTCAAGTTGATGAACATGTTGGAGTTGCAATTTCTGGTTTGCATGCGGACTCCCGTGCGTTAATTAATTATGCTAGAGTTCAAGCCCAATCATTTAGGTTAACTTATGATGAACCTGTTCGGCTAAGCATGTTAGTAAAAGCAATCGCAGATATTAAACAGCAATATACGCAGTATGGAGGGATACGGCCTTTCGGGTGTGCTCTTTTCTTTATTGCTATAGATGGTGCAGGTACTCAAATTTATACGACCTCTCCTAGTGGCATATATCGATCATTTAAAGCCTATGCGTTGGGAAGTGGAGAATCTTCTGCAAGAGAATATCTCACTGAAAATTATAAAGAAGATTTGTCTTTTGAAGAGCTAATTCATTTATCACTAAATACCATGAAAGAATCCATCGATGATGATCTTGCTAAAGAAACGACTCGACTTGCTTATATCAAATCAGAAGACAATAAATTTCACGAGTGTACAAAGGATGAAATTGATAATTTTCTAAAAACGCTTTAATACTCCTTCTTTTTAAAAAAAAAATTATTATTGTAATACAACCTAGATACATAATTTATGAGCTAAAAATTATTGATCTTGGAAATTTTATCTATATCCCTGAAATTAGGATTTAAAAAAATCTAATTACTATTTTTATGATTTTAAAAGAAATATAAAAAAAAATTATTGGTATACATATATTATACTTACAAGAGATTGATATTCAATCTGCCCATCTACTATTAAGGTCCATTTTGCGTATATGATAATACTCCCCATTGATGGAGCTAAGTAACCAGTCAATATTAATC
>JAGXNU010000054.1:468-10608 GCA_019894815.1 Promethearchaeota archaeon | reverse complement strand
CTTTGGATACCCCTTTTCTTTACTTCAAAAAAGGATTTCAGTACTGTTAATGAAGAAATGAAGCAACGCTCGATTAATATTAGAGAAAAAAAAAAGTAATTTTTTTTTTATTGAGGTTTCATAGCTTGATCAACTTCCGATTCTTTGATTGAAAGGAGTTTTTTTACCCAACCCGGTAATATAAAGCCAAGATAAAAAAATAAATTTGATATTACCAATATTATTCGGATAATAATTAATGTTATCGCGTTCATATCTATTAAAGCATCAAATATTGCCGATATTCCAAACAAGATGAATGCTAATAATAAAAAATAACCCTTCCACATCAAAGATTGGCTTTCTTTTAATTTTATAGAAGCAACAGCAAAATGAATCCCTGTCACACACGCAGAAACAATACTCAGACCTAAGAATATTAATACAAATCCCTTATAATCGATATCAGTAGGATTACTGACATTGTCAATTATTCCTAATAATGAGCTAACTGGTGCTTCTGGAGCAAAGTACAGAAAATAAAACAAATAGATTTCGAAAATTAGCGATATAATACCATAACAAATCAGTACAAATTTTTTTCGTTTAGGTTTTAAAGTTGTTAGATACACATTCAACCAAGCAATTATTGCAATGGGGATACCTGCAGTTCCTAAAAGAACATAGATTTGATAAGATAAAATCTCTCCTGTGACTTGCCAATATAAATATCCTAATCCACTTGGATACCACGGAGATAATGTAAAAACAATACATAAGAAAAAATTAAAAATCAAAAACTGCTTTGTTTTTAAATATTTTATTAATACTACCAATCCAAAGAAAAATCCAATGAAAACTGATATTGCTGCGGTGAAACCAGAGATTATAGCTAATTCACTTAGAGTTTGAATCATCATTTTATTATTCACTTTTCTTTAATTGTTATTGTAGATTACTTAAGGAAATTAATAAATTTTCAGTTCCGATTTGTTAAGTTACTAATATGAACTCTCAATTTTATTAACAAAAATATCAAGAACTGTATGATAAAGATGGGGACCATAACTTTTCACAAATCTTTTATCTAATAATTTGCATTTTAAATCTTGAGTTTCAGTAATTTTATTGAAGTCATCAAATAAGCTCATATATTTACTTTTCTCAATGACTCCTTCATAATGGTAGGTTGTTCCCTCATCACGAACAAGTAGCAAAGCTTCTTTTATGTAATTTTTTGGAGCAGGAAAAACTCCCATTATCACTCTATGAGCTTTTATTCCTGAATGACTTAATTTAACTACTTCTTTTTTACAATCCCCATTAATTGGGAAAATCACCTCTTCGAGATGATTTAGTTTAACATTCTCAACTAAATAATTATAAGCTTCTGGATTTAATTCAATACTATAAATTCGGCTTGGTTTTGAATGTTTTCCAATTGGTAAAGAAAAATAACCTATACCAGCAAACATGTCTACAATGATTTCACCGTCTTTGACTAAAGTTGCTAAAAATTTTCTCTCAGATAAGTTTCCTTGGCTAAACATTATTTTTGTGAAATCAAAACTATATATAATGTCATGCTCTTTATGTCTAACTAAAGAATTATTTTCTCCTGCTATATACTCCATGTTATTTGGCTTTCTAAACGTGCCCTCTATTTTACCTTTATTTAGATAAACAGCTTTTATACTAGGTAATAATTCCATGCATTTTTGAGCGATAATAGCTTTATAGCTATAAAGATCTGGATTTAACTTAAGGATCATTATTTTTCCTATTGACTGAAAACCTCTTGGAAGAAGATCGAGTTCCGTTTCTGATAATATATCCTTTAAACTACTTTTAAGCTTTGTCTTAAAACCCATTATACAGATATCCAAAAATGTAAGAAATAATGATAATAACTTCTCACTCAGAATCGAGTTAAATTATTATATAATAATAAATCAATGATAATATATTAATTGAAAAATAATTTATTGAAAAAAAATCAATAATTGAGTGAGTATGAATAAAATGACAAGTTTAGAAGACGATCGATTCATCGTTAATGAACAAAAAGCATGGTTCACAGGAGGTTATTGGCCAGAAGGAGTTCCAAAGCAATTGAAGGACGTTGAGGGAATTGAGATAATCCCAATGTGGGAAGGATTTCTTAAATCTGCTAATGATTATGGAATTTGGGATAATGATATATGTATCTTTGTTTATGGTCCTTACATGGAGAAAGTTAAGTTAAAAACGCTTTTTGAGCATGCTAAGAAATTCGGTACCTTTTTACATGATCAAGGTATCGGGAAAGGAGATGTTGTAGCTATAGATCTTCCTAATTCAATTAATTTTGTAGTTGCATATATGGGATGCATGTATATAGGCGCTATTGCACAAGGAATTAATCCGACATATAAACCAATGGAATTATTACATTCTTTAACCATGACTAATGCAAAGGTCCTAGTTTTAATGGATATGCTTTACATAGCGGGTTCAAGCACTATTCTTCCTAAGACTAGTGTTGAATTATTAATTCCTTCTAACTTTACTGACTTCTTTACTGCTGATGAAGCAACTATTGGGGCACTGGGAATTCCTAATGCAAGAGAAAAAATTCCTGATGAAACCGAAGATTATAAAATACATTGGATGAGCGATATTATAAATAATACTGAATCAAAAGAAATTTCAGTAGAAATAGATCCATGGGTCGATCCTGCAGTCTATTTAATGACTGGAGGTACAACTGGTTTGCCAAAAGTAGCAATGCTCAGTCATGCTAATTTAATTGCGAATTTATACATGATTAAACCCTGGACGAATTTAGAACCCGGAATGGTGACTATTGGAAGTATACCTTTTTTCCATAGTTTTGGGATGACTTGTGTAATGAATGGAGCTCTATCACTGGGAATGGTAATGCTTCTCTTTCCAAAACCTCCATCTGATGATGTACTTTCTGAAACGATAAATAAACTCGAAACTCCAAAAGGAATCATGTATACTGGCGTTGAAATGCTCTTTAAAAGGTTGACAGACTATGTTCATGAATTAGGAATTGAAGAATATAAACAAAAATATGATTTCTGGAAAAAACTGAAGTATGCAACATCTGGTGCTGGACCACTGCACGATTATGTGAGGGTTCCCTTTGAAGAAATTTTTTGTCCCATTCGTGTTGGCTATGGGTTAACTGAAACTTCACCAGTAACTAGTGTTGCTCCATTTTGGGGTCCAAATAAAACAGGAAAGTTAGGATTACCTATTTCTGGAGTAGATTGGGCAATTTTTGACTCCGAAAATTTTGATGAAGGACCAATTTGTGATGGTACACCAGAAAGAAATAATTTTGGAGTTGAACACACCGGTGAAATTTGCGTAGCTGGACCTCATATCATGCTTGGTTATTTAGGAGTTCAAGAAGAACAAGAAGATAATCTTAAAATGTGGGATGGAAAGCGTTGGTTATTAACTGGAGATATAGGTTTCATGGATGAGCACGGGTTCTGTGAGATTCGGGATCGTAAAAAATCTCTAATTAAAGTTGCTGGTCATTCAGTCTTTCCAAAAGAAGTAGAAGACTACTTAGGGAAGCATCCTGCTATTGATGAAGCCGCTGTAGCTGGTCTGCCTGATGAAAAAACGGGTGAAAAAGTAAAAGCATGGATTACTTTAAAATCCGGATTAAAGATAGATAAAGACATCACAATAGATGAAATTAAAAAATGGTGCTTAGAAAACATGGCAAAATGGAAGACCCCTGTTTTGATAGAAGTTGTTCGAAAACTTCCAGTTAGCATGACCGGTAAAGTTCAAAGAAGAGAACTTCAAGAGAAAGATATTACAAAACTAGAGAAAGGTAAATCAATTAAAGGTTAATTTTTAATTTTTTTTTTAAAATTCTTTACTTCTATTATACTAATCTTCTTACATCTATGTATAAGAGTTAATTTAAATATGCTCGCTCTATTTTATTTGTAAAAGAATTTGGATCTAATATGACTGAAGAAATCAATATATTAAAACCAGCGTGTCCAAAATGTGGTGTGTCTAAAAGAATTCCAATACCTGGGTCTGTATTTTCTCAAAAGAGTTTTGGTTTAATTAAAATCCAAGTTCCTCAAGGTGCTGTTTGTGAAGATCATCAATTCATTGTAATTGCAGATAACGAAGCCAGGATCATAGGGTATGAAGCAATTGATGTGTCTGTATCTAAGGAAGAAGAGGAATTATTACCTGAAATGGAATCTGAAATCAAGTTTCCATTAAAATATTTAGTTCACAAGCTAGGTTTTAATAGTGTTGCTGGATTAATCCATGCAAAATTGTTTAAATATGATTCATTTATTATAAGGAGTGATGAATCTGACATAAGCTTGGAAGATCTGGACGAATATTTTGATAACATGATTCCTGAACCATATAATAATTCAATCAAAATTGATACCATCAGTTATGATGATGAGATTTTTCCAAATCCTGGTTATTTCTATTCATTAGTCACAAATCAAAAAACAAAAGCCTTCCTCTTCAATCCAAGGAAACACATAGTTCAAATGCCCTGGCGCACGAATATATATTATGAAACACATATCGTTAACTATGCCTTAGAACGATCAGATCCGAAAGAACAAATCAAAGTAATCTCTGATTCTATTGTACGATTCATAAACGATGCTGAATTTGCTAAAACGATTTTGGATAATGTTAAAAAAATCTCGGAAAAAGATTTCATGAAAACGTTAGATGAGAAATTAGCATTAACCACGATAAATAAATATCGCATGACCTTAATTAAGGAATTCTTAAGGAGACGGATTTCTGTTGATCTGATTAAAAAGATAAAAAAGTAAGTTATCTTAATGCATTGTATTTAAATTTTTATAAGTTCTGCCCATTTTTTTATAAATTCTTAGAAATTCTTCAAAAAGCTTATCATAGATAGCTCTGTTTTCTGGATTTGGTTTAAAAACATTTGAATATTTGATTAGTCCAGGGATTTGGTCCCAAGTAAGGTACCCAAGCCCCACTGATGCGATGAATGCTGCCCCTCTAGCATTTGCTTGGATAGGATTTTCAACTTGGTTAATTGTTCTATCTAAAACATCTGCAAAGATTTGACACCATATATCACTATTTGCCCCTCCTCCAATAATATTGAGCTCAGGCATTATTTTTTTATCACGAATTAACTCGGGTTTTTCTTTTTTGACCCATTTTGCTATAAATTTTTCCACATAGATGAGGAGCCACTTGATATTAAAAGCCACGCCTTCAAAAATTGCTCTAATCAAATGTTCTCTGGTAGTATCTAACGAAATATTATAAATTCCTCCACGAACGGTATGATCATCAATTGGTGATCTTTCTCCAAAAAGCCAAGGTGTAAATATTAAATTATGTGCTCCAGGAGGTGTTTTTTCAACGATTTTATCGAATATCTTGTAAACATCAAGAACTTTTTCTTCCTGCAATAATTCATCCTTATGATAGAGAATTTTATCTCTTAAAAATGAAAGAGCTCCTCCAGCAATTTCTTGTTCATTTAGGAGCATGTATTTACCAGGGATCCCAGAAGGAGCACTTCCCATATTATGGAATATGTCTACTTTCTTGCGTGGATAATGACAAAGAAGCCAATCAGATGTACCTATAGCAAAATGTCCTTTATAATCTTCTATAGCCCCCGATCCTATAGTAGCAGTATGCAAGTCGGGTGCTCCCATTATGACTTTAGTCTCTTCGCTCAAACCTAAATCTGTTGCTACTTCCTTTGTAATTGTTCCTAAAACATCTGTAGTTTTCTTGATTTCTGGAAATTTACTAATATCTAATTTTAGTTTTTTAATGAGTTTTTTTGAATACTTCACATTATTAATATCTCGAATATCTGTTAACCAATGCATGTGAATAGTTGCTTCCGAAGTTGCAATTTTACCTGTCAATTTATAATTAACCCAGTCTTGCGGTTCTAAAAATTTATAAGATTTTTCATAAATTTCCGGATATTTGTCTTTTATCCATAGGATATGAGCAATAGGGTCTTTCCCAGACAAGGTTGGACCCCCTCCTGTCAGCTTTATCCATTTAAGCATTTTGATCATATTATAACCGCCAACTTTGAGCAATCCTTTGTGAAATTTTCTCATCTGCTCAGCTCCACGCGTGTCCATCCAGATTATGCAATTCATTAGGAGTTTTCCATTTTCATCTATAGGAACTGTTCCACTCCATTGACTAGTATTACAAATTGCGATTATGTCATCAATTGAAATTGACGTATTCTCAAGAAGTTCTTTAGAGCCCTCAATAATACCTTTCCACCAATCTTTAGGATCTTGTTCAGCAGCACCTGCTTCTGGAAGGTGTAATGGCACTTCTTTTAAAACCCAATCATGAACATCTCCATAAACAGAGACAATACTAGGTTTAGGGCCACTTGTTCCATGATCAATAGCCAAAATGTATTTTTCGTTCTTTTTTGCCATTTTTAAGCGCACTATCTTATTTAGTGTTATTAAAATAAATTAAATCTTAAACAATATAAATTTTAGTTCTCTTAAGGATTTTGATCAATTTTTAAGTTTCAATTCTTCGGATTTAAATTATTAATTAACACATACTTCTTCAGAAGAAATAAACTTAATTTTGGATGTTTATCTTATGTATGTAATTAATATTAATAGCATAAAAGAAATCAAATTTGATGATTTTTAATGGACTATGAGGAAAAAATAGCTAAAATTAAAAAAATTGTTGATTTGCCTATTAGTAAATTCAAATCCGAAGAATTGAAGGCAATCATTGAAAGATACGAAAAGAATCACGTTAAATCTAAAGAGGCTTTTGAAAGAGCTAGAAAAATCATACCCGGTGGAGTTGAACATAACCTCGCTTTTAATTATCCCTTTCCCTTAGCTAGTAAACGCGTTTTTGATTGTTACTTGGAAACTGTAGACGATATTGTACTTACGGATTATTTAATGGACGGAGGACCTATAATTCTTGGTCATAATCATCCAGTTTTGACGGAAAAGGTTATAGAAGTAATTCGGGAAATTGGACCCTGTCATGGATTAACTAATGAATACGAATATCTTGCTGCTGAAGAACTTCAGAAACATTTTCCATCTTGTGAAGTTATAAGATGGCTCCAAACAGGAACAGAAGCCGATATGCTTGCTATTAGGATTGCTCGAGTTGCTACAAATCGTAAATGGGTTATTAAAATCGGTGGCAGTTATCACGGATGGTCAGATCAATTGGTTTATGATATGCATGTGCCCGGAACAAAACTATTAGAATCACATGGAATACCAAAAAATGTATTTAAATTCATCGATTCTTGTCCTCCAAACGATATTGAAACATTACGGCAGATGTTTGCAGAAAAACGAAAAGTTGCTGCCGTTTTAATTGAACCGATGGGAGGAGAATCAGGAGCTAATCCTGTTAGACCTGGATTTAATAAAGAAGTGGAAGAACTTTGCCATGAAAATAAAGCACTTTTAATTTCTGATGAAGTTGTGTGCGCCTTTAGATTGCACATGGGTGGCGGTCAAGCTTATTATGGTTATGAACCGGATTTATCTGTATTTGGTAAAATAGTTGGACATGGGTATCCCTCCGCTGCTGCTATTGGAGGTAAAGAAGAATACATGAAATATTGTGCAGCAGGTGTGGGTGGTGGAAAAAGAGCTTATAGCGGGGGAACTTTAGCCGCGAATCCATTAACATGTGCTGCTGCTTATCATGCTATTAAATTAGTAGAAGAAACTGGAGCGACAGAAATAGCTGGAAAAGCTGGAGCTCGATTAGCTGATGGGTTAAATGAAGTTTTCGCTAAATATGAATTACCCTGGTTTTCATATAATTTAGGTGGTACGGTTCACTTTCATACATCATGCCTTTTTGGATTGAGTTTTGATATACCAGATCAAGTAGGGCAATTACCATTAAGGAAGAAATTTATGGAACACATAGGAGCAGCTCTAGTGGACCAAGAAATAATTTCCGTGGCTGGAAGTAGATTTTATATGTGTATACTCCATACCGATGAAATAATTGACGAAACCATCAAAAAAATTGACAATATCTGTCAAAAAATAGAATTAAATTAGATTAACAATTTAATCCTTTTTTTTCAATTTAAAATTGAGATTAATTAACTTAGACAAATATGTTTAAGTGAAGGTATTTATTTAATCAAATATATAAGTAGATAGTATAAATTTGACCTAAACAAGGTTCTACTTTCTTATGGGGATAAGTAAAAATTGGTTCGTCGAGAAAATCAACAAATTTCTAGAATTTGATGAAAGTAATAAGATGAAAATGGTTGATAATTCCAAAATTTTTGAACCAGATGTAATCATCGGAATAGTTTCTGGGAATGATCCAATATTTAGCGACTACAAGAAGATAATCGGTGACTTTTATCTTACACCAATAGAAGCATATACATGGTACTGTGAAACAAACGGAATACCCATTTCAACAAAAAATTTAAGCGTAGTAGCCTATATTCTTCCAATTAATAGGAATACTAAAAAGGAAAATTATGAATATTCAAGAGAAAAACCATCAGAAAGATGGGCGAATACTAGATTATTCGGAGAACAAGCTAACACGAAGATCCAAATCCATTTAATCAAGGAGTTAAAAAGCTTAGGTATAGATGCAATGGCACCTACTAACGAAAAACGCCTATTTAAAATAAATCCTAAAATCTGGGCATCGAATTGGTCTCATAGACATTGTTGTTTCGCAGCTGGATTAGGGTCTTTTGGTTTATCTGATGGTTTTATCAACTCTCGGGGGAAGGCAATGAGATGTGGTAGTTTTATTATTGATTACGATTTACCGTCGGATGCAGCCAAGAGGCCTTTAGATCCCTACGAATATTGCAGCAAGTGTGGAGATTGTATCAAGCGTTGCCCCGTTAACGCAATATCCTTTGAAAACCGGCACGATAAAATAACATGTTCAAAACACGTAATGGGAACCATTCCATATATAAAAAAAAACTATGGAATCAATATTTACGGTTGTGGATTATGTCAAGTAGGAGTTTCTTGCTCAAATGGAATTCCAGAAAAGTAAATCTCCATTTAAATGAATTTCATTAAATTTATATTCTTAATCAATTAATCTAATTCAATTTAATTTTTTATTCATAATCGTTTAAAACTACACAATAAAGAAAATAGGTTGATTAATTTGGGAAATCAAAATGAAATAACCGAACAATCGAACTTGTTTAATAAAGATGGGTCCCTCGTACAGAGAGGGTGGGCGCGCAAACCAATTCTAAATTATAATAAAGAGGATATTGGAAAAGGTTGGATGCGAGTTAAGGAATGGGATCATTATTCCGTCTTAAATAAAGACTTCGGATTCCAACTAACTATAGGAGATATTGGATACTTAACGCAAATGAGTTATGTCTGGATTGATTTTAGGAATAAAGAGAGGAGTGGAGAATCTATCATGAAGTTTTTTACTAAATCTAAGTTATTACCCTTAAGTTCTCTAGAAGATAGCATCATAGAATTTCCTACTGACAAATTTCATGCTACGATAGAAAAAAAAGGAGATAAAAGAATTCTTACTATAGATGATCCATCTTTTTTAGAAAAGGGAATTAAAGGTAGCATTACACTTGATGATATGGAATCTCATGATAATACCGTTGTAGCTACAGGGTATAAAAAACCAAAGTTATTTTACTATAATCATAAAATCAATTACATGCCTGCTAAAGGATCAATAAAGATCGGAGAAGAAAGTTACACCTTTAAACCTGATTCCTCATTTGGACTCATGGACTGGGGAAGAGGAATATGGCCGTATAAAACACATTGGCTCTGGGGATCTGCATGTGGACTAGTCGATGGAGTTCCCTTAGCATTTAACATTGGCTATGGGTTTGGGGCAGTAGGTAGTGAAGAAGGTGCAACTCATACGGAAAATATTATTTTCTATGACGGAAAAGCACATAAAATTGATGAAGTTACTTTCCATCATGAAGATCGAGATCCTACAAAACCTTGGAAATTTACGAGCAATGATGGACGATTTAACATGACATTAATGCCCATTGTCCCACATAGAGAGAAATTAAACTTTGGATTAATATATCTTAATTCTTCATTACTACAT
>JAGXNU010000054.1:0-458 GCA_019894815.1 Promethearchaeota archaeon | reverse complement strand
TGAAGATATTTATTGGAGATGGTAATTTACTCCAAAATCACCTTTTTTTTCTAAAGTTAATCTTGATTTTACTTGATCATACAATTGTATGCTAAAATAAAATAAAAAATAAAAAATAAAAAAAATAGAATCTTTATTTAAGACCCATTTCAGCTAATTTTTCTTTATTAGCGGCGACTTTTTCGGGTGTTAGTTTGTAATATTTCCAGAATAACAATACAGTTACGAGAACAAGAATAGCGGGAACTATTGCTACGTGTATCCTAATGCCGAATAATGCTAATGGTTCCTGTGTTGGCGCACCTTGTTGATATCCTGTTAATATGTGGCTTAATGATATCGTTACTGCGATAAAAACCTGTCCGAATTTAATGAAAAACGATTGAAAACCGTAATAAATTGCCTGTTGCCTTTTTCCAGTCCTCACCGTTACATCATCAAGCACGTCACCCATGGTT
>JAGXNU010000053.1 GCA_019894815.1 Promethearchaeota archaeon | reverse complement strand
GGTAAATAAAATATGGAAATAATACCGACAGGATCAAGTTTTAGGCAGTATATGGCATTTTGGGGCGGTCAGACAGTTTCGCTGCTCGGATCCATTGTGGTCCAATTCGTATTAATGTGGTATTTAACAATAAGTTATCCAGAGAATCCTTTAGTACTTTCATTAGCATCCTTTTTTTACTTTTTGCCAATGATTTTTGCAATGCCCATAGCTGGGGTTTTTTCTGATAGATGGAACCGCAAGAAACTCATTATAATCGTAGATTCATCTCAAGCGTTTGCCACATTCATTTTGATAATGCTTTTTTCCATGGGGATTACAGATTTATGGATAATTTTTTCCTTTATGGCGATACGTAGTGTCTTTCAGGCTTTTCACCAACCAACAGTAAATGCAATAGTTCCAACAATGGTTCCTAAGGAAAAACTAAGCAGGATAAATGGAATTAATTTTTTAGCTTCAGGAGTTGTTCAATTAATCGGTCCCGTATTAGCAGCATTTTTTTTGGTATTCATGACGCCATTCCAAGCTCTTTGGATTGATGTAATCACGTTTTTTATTGCGTTCATACCGCTGATATTCATAAAAATTCCTAAAGTTCGCACGGAAGCAGAGAAAAAGAAAAAAGAATCATTTTCTGTAGAGTTTAAAGATGGATTTAAAACATTGCGAATGGTTCCAGGAATGATTATTTTATTAATAATGTCAATGTTACTGAATTTCCTGATTCAACCTTTGAGTACATTAATGTCATACTTCGCTTATAATATTCATAACGCAACTGTGCTTGAATATGCTATAATGTCGACTGGTTTTCAAGGAGGTATAATTTTTGGAGCATTACTTACGGCAATCAAGAAAGAATGGAAACATAAAGTAAAAGTAACTTTTATTGTCCTTGGGGTTTTCATGGTTGGATATGCAATGTTAGCGTACTCTCCCTATAGAGCTTTCATTTTCATGATTATTACCGCATTTGTCATGGGGTTTGTGTTGCCTATTGTAAATACAATCTATCAAACGATAATGCAGAAGGCAGTTCCGCACGATAAGTTAGGCAGGGTAAGTTCAATTGATTCCACATTATCAATGTTAATCACGCCATTAGGGGCATTGATCATTGGACCATTGGCATTAGTACTTGGCGTGTCTAACTTATTCTTTTTTAGTGCACTTCTTGGAATGGTGGTATTAGCGTGCTTGTATGCCTTTACTGGAATTCGACACGTGAATTTTGATGAGATAGCAGAAAAAATGAGTGATGGATTGGAGGAAATGAAAGAAGTTCCAGAATAAAAAACAATAAATAAAATAAAAAAACAAAAATCTAAAAAAAATTAGGGGATATAAATGGAAAATATAACAAGTAAAAGTAATTTTTCACAATTCCTATTTCTTTGGTCAGGTCAGTTGTTTTCGATATTAGGATCTGCTATTGTCGGATTTGCTATTACGTGGTGGATAACAATTACAACAGGAAGTGCAACATTACTTTCTATAAGCACTTTCATGTACATCTTACCCATGGCACTTCTAACTCCTTTTGCGGGAGTAATAGCAGATAGACATAATAGAAAGATTATTATTGCAATAGCCGATTCATTGCAAGCGCTAACTACATTCGTAGTAATTGTGCTTTTTTGGTTTAATTTGGCTAATCCAATAATAGTCGTTTTAATCATGGGTCTTAGAGGTATATTCCAAGCATTTCATGTACCTACAGCAAGTGCAATACTACCATCGATGGTTCCTAAAGAGAAATTGAGTAGGATGAACGGGATTAATTATCTATTTATAAGTGTAATTAATATCATTGGTCCTATTTTTGGCGCTGCATTATATTCAATTTTGAGCATTGAATTAATCTTATGGATTGATATCTTTACTTATGGTATCGCAATGGTTCCACTTCTATTAGCCAAAATACCCTTGATGATTAAACCTAAGGAAGAAATAGCGAAAGATTCGTACTTTCATGAATTTAAGCTAGGGGTAAAAACAATTAATCTCATTCCTGGATTAATTGCTCTTTTGGTGTGGTCAATGGTGCTTAACTTTTTGCTCATGCCTGCCAACATTCTATTACCCTATTACATCAAATATGAACATCTGGGAACTGAATTTGATTACGCTTTTATGACCGTCTTTTTCAGCATCGGAATGATCTTTGGTAGTTTATTAACATCCATAAAGAAGAAATGGAATCGAAAGCTTTTTTCATATTTTGGTTCCCTGTTCATTTTGATGGGGGCGATTTCGGTATTCGCGTTTGTTCCAAAAGGGAATTACTTATCCATGTGGATAGCTGCTAGTATTATGGGTTTCATGATGCCGATAGGAAACACGATCTACATGACGGTAATACAACTCACCGTACCAAAAGAAAAAATGGGGAGAGTAGTCTCCATCGATCAATCCTTATCGTCAATAATGTCGCCGATTGGGGCAATATCTGCCGGTCCTTTAGCAGATCTTATAGGTATAAGACCGCTTTTTTTAATAGTGTCGATAATAGGCTCGGTTGGCTCAATTGCCGTATGGAAAGGGACTAGACTAAGAAAAGTGAATTATAACGATCAAGAGGAACTCGATAGAATAAGTGAAAGCATGAATCACGTTTCATAAAGTTTTAACAAAATTATTTTTTATTTTCTATTTTATCTAATCCAAATAAGAGAATTTCTTCTAAGATATTGATTATTATTTTCTAAATTTATTGATTAAAATTTGAATATAAATTAGCTCTAAAACTTGAAGGATATATCAATTGGTACATCTTGAAAACTATCCTTTATGTACTTCTTGAACTCTTGTGAAATCGATTCAAACCCTCCTTCTATGTATTCTCCTATAGAAAAGCTTTTCGGTCGAATTTCTATCATGAAATCTTTAAGTTCACTCACGTTCTCAATGGTATCATTGACTCCCTTTAAAAACATTGTATAAATAAATAAATGCCCTTGAAAAACTTTAGCAAACTCCTTGATCCCCTCCTTTACATCCCTTAATTTCACGGGATCATTACACGCACATAATTTAGAAAAATTTGATTCATCCATGCTATTCAAATTAATAGCTAACAAATCACATCCCTGCAAATCATCTCGAACATCCTTCCGTTGAAAAAGAGTGCTATTGGCATATATACCGATTTTTTGATCAGGATATTCTAGATGAATTAGTTTGATTAATCTCCTTAAACCAGAATAAAGCGAAAAGTCTCCAGGTCCTTTTAACCAGATATAATCTGGTGCTCCAGAGTTTAAAATATAAGTTTTGATTTCAAAATAAATATCTTCTGCAGGATAAGTCCGAATTGATCGAAGACGGTATGGATTAAAATCAACTGGTAATAATCTTCCAAATTTCGGGCTTATATTTACTTTTTGTAGGTACTTGTATCCCATCCTTTTCACATTATTATATAATTTTTTTGACTGAATTATCTATCTCCTTTCTTATAATCTCCTTTTTTCTTGAAATATGATGTAAAAACACCAAAAAAAAGTAATTAGGATTTTTTCATTTTTTCTTCAAGTTCTATCAGATAAACATCAGGGTTCCGATCGTATATAGTTCGCTCTTTAGGAGGTTTCTTCCCCAATAGATCCTTACCAATTTCAAAGTTTTCTTTGGCGCTCTCAAATTCTCCTAGTTCCATATAACATAATCCCATTTTGATATAAGATTGATCGATATACCAGCCTGTTGGACTCATCTCTATTGCTTGCTCAAATTGTTTAATAGCTTCTTCGTAGTCTCCAATGATAAGCAATATTTCTCCAAATGAATCGCGTATATTACCATTCTCCTTATCAAGCTCGATCATTTCTTTAGCAGTTTCGATTGCTTCCTCTTTTTGGCCAAGTTCGGCAAAAATCAAAGCTCTGTTATTGAGAATGCTTGCATATTTCGAATCATATTGATCTTTTGGAAATCGATTAATTGTTTCGTCATTTACTTTTAACGCTGATTCAAAATCTTTCATTTGGTAATAAACGACGGATTTTGTTTGCATCATTTTGAATCTCTCTCCTTCAAACTGCTCAATGATGTAATCTATTAAATCTATTGCTTCTAGTGGTTTATTTGAGCTATAGAGAATATAGACTTTTTGATGATGAAGACTTAGATCCTGTGGTGCGAGCTCAAGAGCATTGTTAATGTTATTCAACGCTTCCTTGAAATCCCCCATTTCATGAAACACGGATGCTTTAAATGATAAAAACCGAGATTGCGTTCCTTTATTTGGAGCAGATATTATAGCCTTATCTATTAGTTCATTGAACTCTTCTTTATTAATATGGTCTGGTTCGATATTAAAGATGAGATTATATCCCAATACTAAAGCTTTTGATGCAAATGCAGTATAATGATCCTCATAATGAACCTTTGACTTCTGAGCATCCTTCATTGCTTTTTCGAACTTACCTCTGGCAGTATACGAATATGCTCGTATAAACAAACATGAGGTTCCAACCGATGGGTTATCCTCATTATAGTAGTACGTGTTAAGATCCTTATCAAGAAATCGTTTTGCGTCTTTATAATTCTCAGTTATGCAATAGATTATCGCTTTTAATAGTTTAAAATCTAAATTATTAGGACTTAATTCTAAACCGTTATCAACTAGATTAAAAAGTAATTCTGGATTTTCATAACAACACTTATTATTGCTGATATTAACTACTATCTTAGTGCGGATAAGTAAAATGTTATCAGAATCACTCTTTAATGCTTTATCCAATATTTCGTTTGCTAATTCTTGTTTGCTCAGTTTACTTAATGCTTGTGCTTTTTGACAAATTAACCAATTCTGATGAGTTATCCCCTCTGAGTCTTTTAAACTTTCCAAAGCTTCATTAAAATTACCCATCGCAAGGTGAGTCAGCGAATTGAATAAAAATCCTACTGGTTGATCTGGATAAGAGTCACATATTTTTACTGAGGTTTTCAATGATTTTTCGAAATCGTTATGATAGGTGTAAAGTATGTCATCTAAAATCAGTTTCTGTAATTCATTAAGATCATCTTTCATTGATTCTCTTAAATCTTTTAACTTTTGATAATCAACGCCTTTCTTTAATCCCCTGATTATTTTTTGATAATATTTAATTCCAGTTAAATTATATTTCTCAGCAAAATCCTTATCTTTTAATAACATTAATTTATCCAAATAAAATCCATCCAAAGTTTCAAAAATGCGATTATCTAACTTATAATTATATTCAATCTTCCCAGATTCTGTCTTTATGGGGGTTAAATTATAGGATTTTAAATCTTCCATGGCTGCTTGAATTATAATACTCTCTAATTTCGCGTCAGTATTGGTCAATTTGGTTTCTGATTCAATTTTATAAGCAAGATATTTAATATATTCTGGTAAAAAATTCTTTAATGAAGATTTCAACTCATCTTGAAAAAGATTAACACAGATCTCATTAATTATTTCTTCAAAAACTATATCAATCTTAATAGATGGGGCCACTTTAGCACTGGTTTCCTGCAGTTTATTTAAATATGTAAATTTCGTAATCTTATCATCAACAATTGCACGTAACACGCGTTCTAATTTACCATTAGCTTGAAAATAGTATTCCTTATCAGGAATAACTTCCAATTTATGAAATTTAACAGCATAAAACTCCTCTTCTACTATCTTTTCTAAGAAAAATTCTAAAATCGTGGGCTTTATTTCATATTCACTTGCAAATTTATCAACAGAAACATAATCGGGATAGAAATCAGGGTGATTGAATGACAAGAATAATATTATCTTGTTAAAATCCTCCTCATTTTTTAGCAAATTTTCTACTTTCGAATAGTTAAGTTTCAAAATATTATTCAAGAATCGGAATTTGACTTTATTGTCTTGTACACCATATTTTTCAAAAAATTCGTTTGTATTCCTGGTAATCTCCTCTATCCTTCGACTCTCCTCCTCTAATATTGATTGCCGGTCTAAATCATAGCGCTTCAGTATTTCAAAGTATCTAATTTTTCCCCCAGCTGTTATTTTATACTCGCTATTCTCATTCAAAATAAGAGTATCTTTTTTTAATGAATTTATAGCATTTGATAATGATGAAGAATTAATTTTTAATGGCTCTGAAGTAAAGTCTGACCACTTGCAATAATCATTATTGAATAGCATCCATAGAATCCAATCTGTATAATTCCTTTTTCTTGTAATCGTTTTAGGTGGAAAATTTAGTGCCCTTTTTCCGTGTTTCTTCAAATATTCAAGTTCTCGAAGTCTTTCTAATCCATCTTGAGTAATCTCATATTGGTTTCGCTCAGGTCTTACGATATATCCGTCTTCTCTCAGTGAAGTTAATTTGGTAGACAAACTCGATTCTGGGATTGATATATCTTTAATAAAATTAGACCATTTACAATGCTTATTTTTAGCCAACATCCATAATATGATATATTCCCAACTCCTCCCTATAGCAGGATTTAGGATTTCTTCTGGTGGAATCAATATTTTTTTTCCTACTTCCATAGTAAAACTTCTCTTTTTATTTAATATAATATAAGAAAACATCCATTTAAGTTTTCACTTCTGAATCTTATACGAACTCCCATTGAAGTTTGAACTTCGATTTGAAGTTTTGTAGCTGAATCTATATATGAATCAATTTCCTAATAAAATTAAGTAAAAAAAATAAAAACTGAAAAAAAAAAAAGTGAGTGAAAAAAATGGCACAAGCAAGTTTAGAAGTAGTAAAAAAACAAGGACTTGAATTACAAAGTGTATCGGAAGTTGAGCTTACTGAATTTATCGCTAATAAAGAAGTCGCGGTTGAGAAAACCTCCTTCGGCAAGAGACTTTCCAAGTTAATTAAAAATAACATGAAAGAAACTCGAACCATACAGGAAATCAAGAATATTCAAAATTTCAGGCTATACGCAATATTCTAATACACACCCCAATTTTTTTTAAATATAAAAATCAAGATCACAAAAATAATAAAACTAAGTAAAGAAAAATAAAAACCAATCAAATTAATCAAATCTACCAACAAAAAAACCATTTCCAACTTGAAAGATAAGATGTGAGAAAAAAATGAGCACGAGAGAAATTTACACCAATAGTGTACCACTTCCTGAAGTGGAGTATCCCGAGTTCAAGGCTCCTGCTACGGTCTTGAGTAAGTGGCAACGATTCAAGCTGAATTTCGATTTGAAATACCGGCCATCCCTGTCGTATGCGCTAATATTTAATATTCTACTTTTAGTGGCGATCTTGGTGTTAACATGGGTAAGTGTGGCGTTCGAAGGATTTTTCAATCCCTCAACCATTCTGGGGCTTTTCAGCCTCTCCATGCTCTTAGCCATATATGATGCCCTGCGCTTGATGGAACAGGAGCAGGAGAAAAAAGCGAAAAAAGGAAAAACATTTAATAAAAAATAAATCAAAATACAATTAAAAATTACATAAAAGGAGTGATGCGAGATGCGATCAGCCAGAAAGAACAATCAGGAGCGAATAATTTTGCGCCCCGTGAGTGGTAATCATGCGCTTTTAATGCGTTAATCTATTTTTTTTCTTATTCTATTACATTCTTATTTTATTGTTCATGCGAACAGTTCATGATTTAATATGTGGTTGAAATATATATCATTCACGAATTTTTTAGTCAAACCGATTTGGATGAAAAAGATGAGAAATAGGCGAGTCATTTAGGGATCGGATCTAACCGTTTTAACAACGAAATCTTATCAAAATCTGAATCGTGTGAATAAATCTCTTGAACCTTATTTTCAAGCAAGCTTGCTGCTATTAAGGAATCACGTCCTCCAGTTTCAAATTTTTCTGCGATTTCAAATGCGAGTAAAATCGTGGAGGTTGTAATGTCTAATATATTAACATTTCTTGAATCGATGATTGCTATTAATCGTTTTTTAACCTCAGATTCTTTATACTTATATGCTTTAACTAGTGCATGAAAACTTTCCATGAATACAATTGAAGGAACGCTCACGATTTCTTTCTCATTGATAATGATTTTCAAAAGTTCCTTACAAAATGCGTGTTCCGGGAGGTCTTCATTTAATGCGTATACGATAATGTTTGAATCAATGCCTCTCATGATTTCCACATGCTCTTACTAGCTTCAATTGCATCCACGTTATTTAGACCACCTGATAAAGGATTCTCTAAAATTTCGAGGATTTTGTCTTTATTGACCATTTTCTTTCGGAGATCATGACAAAATATAACATATTCACCAATTTTCATGTTAAGGCGATCTGCCTCTCTTTTGATTTCCCACCATTTCTCCTTTAACTCGTCATCAATCACGATATTCGTTCTCATATATGTAATTATGTAATACATACTTAAAACTATTTGTGTGGGAATAAATTGATTTCAGAAGATAAGACTAAAACTAAGATTTAATTATAACAAGAACAATTAAGTTTTTTATCTTTCTCAATAGCTTCTTGGCTCGTAAATCATTAAATTTACTGAATCCCATTTAAATTTTCTCTCCTTATAAGGGTTTTCATATATAGCAACACGTTTAGTGGATACGAGATAATTTAATGGATAATGAATTAGGAGGATTTTAATAGATTAGTTTTCTCAATTATTTCTACAATTTCATTGAACATATCTGTCAATCATAGGAATACAAAAAAACTGTACAAAAATATTTAAGTGCTATTTTTTTTATTGTTACAGCAAGGAGGTTGTTAAAAAATGGATCTAAAATTATATAAGAAAACATATCCCTATATTTGCTCAAGCTGTGGAGAATTTGCGCATACTCTAAGAGAATACTGCGAAATTTGTGGTAAGAAAGACTCCATAGTAAACGCTAAAAAGCAAGATTACAAGAACGCGAAAACCTGAGCCACTTAATCATCTTCATATCTCAAAAAGCTTCAAAGACTGAGATGGGATCAATTCTTTTTTGATGAAATCTGGTTTAATTTTTAAAAATTTAATATCGGGTTCATCATTTACCCAAATAGCTCGCATGTTGTAATTTTTTGCTCCAACTATATCAGTATCGATTAAATCACCAACGTGGATTGACATTTCAGCTGAAACTGCTAGATTTTTCAGTGCTGTTTGAAAAGGTAAATAATGCGGTTTATAAACCCCGAGTTCATCTGAGAAAATCAATGTATCAAAAATATGGAGGATTTCATGATGTTCTAATGCTTGTTTTAAAATCCTCCCTGGCGTGATTCCTGTATCAGAGATAAGACCAATTTTATAGTGAGTGTTTAATAATTCTAAAGTTTTTTTAACATTTGGTTTTAACGGTGGAGGACTACTTAGCATTATACATTCTAATTTTCCTACAATATCTTTGATTTCAATATTACTCATCTTGACATTTAGATCGTTTAATAGATTTACAAATCGACTTTTAGTATAAATATGATGGATATTATTCAATTTTTCCTTATGGGCCATGAAAAAAAAGTTGGATTCATAGGATTCATTGATTTTATCAAATGAAAGATTACCATCTCTTTTTCGAATAATATCTGAAATCATATCTAATCTAATATCTGAATATGAAATGTTTTCGAATAGAGTATTCCACAAATCAAATGTAATAGCTTTAATCATGATCAAGTAATGGAATGATTTATTCCTAAAAACTATACCACTATATCAATATATATACCTATATTGAGAATTCATATTAAATTTCGAACTTTTAATATATAATTTTAAAATTAATAATAAAGGAGTAAAAGAAACTTGGGTATCAAAAATTTATCTACGGAAGACTCTTTTGAAGTCCCCATCATTATAATGGTAAAATTTGAAGATTATACAGAATCTAAAGTAGCAATACGAGTAAATAAATTTGAATTAGAATGTAAAAAAGATCCTCTTCTTAGACACTTACGACCCGTGGGTGCTCGTTATAGCTCTCATGAAGGTTATAAACAATATGTAATTGTTCATGTCATGCAAGAGTATTATGAAATCCCGTTTTCTTCTTTTGATGAGGACAATCAAGATGATGCCATCTATCAAGATTATCATGATAAAGTAAATGCTATTACTCATTCAGTAGATAAGTTAAGGAACCAAATTCAAGAGACTAATATTGAATCTTGTATTCGAACAATTAATTGAACACTATAGAAATGTGAATCATTCGTGGGTTCTAATTAATAAGATGAGTAGAACAAAGAATTTTATAAATTTAATTTCGTTTTCCAAAAGTTAATTTTCTTGATAAGTGCATCTATTTCATTCGAAGATAATATGTTTGGTCCCGTCTTTAAAGACGCTATACCTATACTGATTTGATTTAAAACGCTAGAATAGCCCATTTCTTCAACTATATTATTTCTTATAGCTTCTAAATCTAAGGAAGTTTCGTGAGCTGTTTTACTAGTAAGATTTCTTATTAAATCTTGTAGTTGGTCAGATATTGAGGATTGTTTTCCAGATATTACCTCAGTTGATTCTTGAGGCTGCTGTTGAGTTACCCTCTCTACTGAAGATTTAATAGGAATTTTCGGTAATTGTTGGATAGGATCTATTTCAATCTTTTCCTGAATTGGTTTTTGAGTAGAATCAGAAAATCCATTTGAGGGTCGAACAGTAATATCATTCAATATACTAACGGGTTGTCTAATTTGAGGT
>JAGXNU010000052.1 GCA_019894815.1 Promethearchaeota archaeon | reverse complement strand
AACTAAGATAATAAGGTGTAATTGCCATCCGAAGTGTTTCTAAGATCTTTGGATCATCTTCTTCTTTGGTTAAAGGGAGATATTTCTTCAATTCCTCTAATGTAATTACTCTATTCTTAAACTGCCACTTCCAGTTATTCCAATCACTATCAGAAACATCTCCAAATAATTCTTTTCGTCTATTTACTCTCATGATAATTACAAATTATGATATCTAATTTAATTTAAGTATCCTTATTTGTTAAGGTTTAGGAGTCTGTGGGAGAAAATCCCCATTAAAAAAGAGCTAAACCATTTTATTATTATTATTATCTATAATCCTTTTTTTTAAGTATATTTTTCATTAAAGATTTCTCTTAATTTTTTTGATTCTCTTAAAAGTTCAAGAGTAATTTGAGCATGGTTCTTAGTATATCCATTACCAATAATCATCGTTACATCTTTACCTACACCCTCAGCACCTAAAGCTGCTTTTGTAAAACTCGTGGCCATCGAGAAGAAATACACTGTTCCACCATCTTTAACAGGTAAGATACATGACATTTCAACATTAGGTATGGATAAACAATTGATAGAAATATCAACTTCTTTTCCACTATTAACTTTTAAAGTTTCTTCTAGGATCTTAACTGGATTTTGTACATCTGCAATAATTATTTTATTGCAAAATCCAGTTCCTTTAAGAAATTCAGCTCGCCTCTCATTTCTGGCTTGTCCAATTACAGAACCATTTTTTCCAGCCATTTTTTTCGCCATACACGAACACATCAAACCAGATTTACCCGTTGCTCCTAGAATTAAGACAGTGTTCCCTGGTTTCACTATTTTCATAACTTGTGCGGGTGCTCCTGCAACATCAAGCCCGGCTAAAGCTAATGTATCTTCCATATCTTCTGGCAATTTTGCATATATACCACTTTCAAATAAAATCGCTTTACCTTTGACTTCAACTCTATCTATTTCAGGAGTAATATTTGTTATTTTATCAATTCTTAAGGGAGTCAGAGAAAGAGATACTAGTGTAGCTATTTTATCGCCTTCTTTTAAATCTATTTTATCTGCTAAACTCTCCCCTATTTTTTCAACCTTTCCGATTAACATTCCTCCTGAACCAGTGACTGGATTCTGCATTTTTCCTCTTTGATCGACGATTTCAAGAATCTTATTTTTTACCTTCTCTATATCTCCATGTGCTTCTTCTTTTAATTGAGTAAAACTTGCAGAATCGATATTTAAATAATCCACATCAATTAAAATCTCATTATCATATAATTCCATATCGTTTGAAATTTTTAAAGCTGGTTGAGGTAAAGATCCTTTAGGTTCAATAACTCTATGTGTTCCATATAGGGTGCCCTTTTTCATCGTTTTATCTCCAAAACACGTTGACGTGATCTTTACAATATTAACTTTTATAAGAATTTTTTCCACTACTTTCAAATACTAAAAATGTTTATTTGGTGTGAGAGCATATTAAAATACATTAATAATTCCACAAGAATAAAGAATACCCGTATATTAATAGAAAAAACTTATTGAAAGGGCTTTTATGTTAATCTTTGAAATTAATATCAGTAAAATTAAATCAATTTATAAAAATCAGATAAAAAACGATGAGAATTTTATAGTTAATTATGCAAGAAGAATAAATTATTTCGGTATCGTAGTATTGACTAACTGTACTTCTAATAAGCTTTTAAAAGAGATTTGTAGCGTTGCTGAATGTTATCTACTGATGAGCTCACCTAAATTTGAAACAATAAAATCAGTTCTACAGATGGGTGTGAAAAAAGTGATCATTCCTGAGAAAGATATCAAAAATATCGATCAAAAAATATCAAAAAATATAATTATAGCCAGAATTACCCTTCAAAAAAAATTATTGCTCAATAGCAATTTAATAAATCTGAAAGAGGATCTACAAGAAATTTTTAACCAAGTGAATCCTTATTGTTCAGAATTTTTGATTGATTACGAAGAAGAATTTAACATAGATCAAAGTACTCTTCTTGAAATTATAAAAATTGTATCAAGTTTTAATCAAAATTCATTAACTTTTCTTGTTCAAGATAGTAAAATTACTAATGAAATAGAAAGAATGGGTGTAAATCCATTAATCAGTTCACGTGAATTGATTGAAGAGAAGGAAATGATAAATATCTTTAAATCCGTTATCAATTTTCAGAAACACGAGGGTTTAGTACCTACTATTGTGCGAGACGATCATAATCAAATTTTAATGCTCGCTTTTTCCTCTCCAGATTCTTTAAAGCAAGCCCTAGTTCAAAAAGAAGGGATATATTATAGTCGTTCTCGAAATTCAATTTGGATCAAGGGAAAAACCTCCGGAAATTATCAGTCATTATGTCAAGCAAGATATGACTGTGATCAAGATACTTTATTATTCACTGTTCGACAATTTGGAGTAGCATGTCATTTACAGCGATATTCATGTTTTGGTAATAAAGAATTTAAGTTATCTGATTTATATGAAATCATTCAAGATAGGATATTAAATCCTGTTGCTAATTCATATACTAGCAAAATTTCCAAAGACGAGCAATTAATAATCGAAAAAATAAAGGAAGAAAGTAATGAGGTTATAAATTACACTAATGATGAAAATTTGGTTTGGGAAATTGCAGATTTGATGTATTTTATTATGGTTTTAATGGCTAAAAAAGGAATTAAACTTCAGGATATATTGAACGAACTATGGAGTAGAAGAAATTTTGGAAACTAAAAACATGAGAGAAAAATCAAATTCGCAATTAATACGAATGGGAATTCCCTCAAAAGGTCGAATGGCGTCTGAAACCCAAGAATTTCTTAATTCGTGTGGTTTCAAAATCAGGAGAAATAGGCAACAATATATTGGATGGTTAGAAGGATTCCCAAATCTACAAATTGTATTTCAGCGGCAAAAAGATATCATTAATGGTGTACTTAATGGGAATTTAGCATTTGGAATTGTTGGTTTAGATATTATAACTGAGTTAACTCTGGAAGATCCAGATAAAATTGTAATTATTCACGACGATTTAGGATTTGGAAAATGTACCTTAGAGGTATCAATACCTGAAAATTGGATAGAAACTTCGATGAAAGATTTAAAACTACGCAACCAAATTTTACGGATTGCCTCTAAGTTCCCTTTATTAACAAAGGAGTTTTTTAATAGGCACGAACTTGATTTTGAACTAATTAAAGCAGAAGGAACTATAGAAGTTTCTCCTACATTAGGATATTCTGATATAATTGTTGAGTTAGTCTCAACAGGACAAACGCTCAAAGATAATCGGTTAAGAAGGTTGGAAGACGGTTGTATTCTAAGATCACAAGCGTGTTTTATAGCAAATCGAAAAATTTTAAAACGAAATCAGATTGTTTTGGATATTTCTCGAACTTTTCTTGAATACTTTGAAGCAACTATAAGAGCAAAAGACTATGTATCGGTCTTTATAAACATGCGGGGAAAAGATCCTGAAGATATTGGAAAAAAAATGTTTACTCAAAGAAGTCTAAAAGGACTCCAAGGTCCAACGATCTCACCTGTTATTTCTTCAGAAGGAGGATCTTGGTTTGCTATTCATATTATTATCGAAAAAAGGAAATTAACGGAAACTATAAGAGCACTAAGAGAAATTGGTGGCAGTGGAGTTGTTGTTAGTCCGACTTTATTTATTTTTGAGGAAGAACCGAAGCGTTATAAAGAATTAGTAAAAAATCTGGAGGATAATTGATGATTCCTATTTATTCTTTAGAGGAAGCAGAAAAATCTATATTAATACGCAATTCAATTGTCAATACTCCAGTATCGCCTCAAATTAACAATCAGATCATTAAAATTTTTGGTAAACCTTTAACGCCACAAGAAGTTGTTAAGCGAATTATTAACGAAGTAATTAAAAAAGGCGATCTCGCTCTTATTGAATGGACTAAGAAATTAGATAATATCGATATTTCTAATTCAATTGAAATTAAAGTAGATCAAATGGAAACGGCATTAGAATCTATCGACGTGAAGATTAAAGAAGTTTTAATTAAAACTATAGATAGAATATTAGCGTTTCACAGAAAACAACCCATATCTTCTTGGACTACGAATGAATTAGGAGGAAGTTTAGGACAAATAATAACTCCCATCCAGAGAGTGGGATTTTATATACCAGGAGGTTCTGCTCCACTTCTATCTACAATCATTCATAGTGTCTGTCCTGCAATTATTGCAGGAGTAGAAGAAATAGTAATAGTAAGTCCACCTCCAATTTCCCCCATAATATTAGCTACTTGTAATTTGATCCGTGATTTTAATGTAAAGTTTAGGGTTTTTCGGATAGGAGGTATTCAAGCAATTGCAGCTCTTGCGTTTGGTACAGAAGCAGTTCCAAAAGTCAATAAAATTGTTGGTCCTGGTAATATTTTTGTAACTTTAGCTAAGCGAGAAGTATTTGGGAGTGTAGGAATTGATGGTATCACAGGTCCGACTGAAGCAGTTATTTTAGCTGATGAATCAGCAAACCCTGAATTAATCGCGTCTGATCTACTCGCTCAAGCCGAGCATGATTTTTTATCAATTCCAATTTTACTAACAACAAGTCCAGATCTAGCAGATAAGGTTAAGAATTCAATTGGAGAGCAAATAACAAAATTAACTCGTGCTGAAATTGCACAATACGCGATTGAAAATAATGGTGGAATTATATTAGTTTCTACCATTAAGGAAGCAATATCGGTAATTAACGACTTTGCCCCAGAACACTTATCTATTATAACTAAAGACACACAAGAGATTTTACCTCAAATAAAAAATGCTGGAGGTGTTTTTTTGGGTGATTCTTCTTGCGAAGTAATGGGCGATTATGTTGCTGGTCCCAGTCACATAATGCCAACGGGTGGTACAGCAAAATTTTCTTCACCATTATCAGTACTAGATTTTATCAAAATTACCAGTCTTATTTCATTAGATTCGAAAACTGTTAAATCTATAGCACCTTTAGCTGAATTATTAGCTCGAAATGAAAAACTTACGGCCCATTCAGAAGCTGCTAGGAGGAGAATTTAATGACCAAAATAAAAACCGTAGATCACCTCGCTTCAATAAAAAGTTATGATGGAGTTAAACCTTTAGAAATCATTGCGAAAGAGTTAAATATCCCAGTTGCAGAAATAATTAAACTCGATGGAAACGAAAATCCTTACGATCCTCTTCCAGAAGTAATAGTAGCATTAAGATCTCTCAAAAATATTAGTTTTTATCCAGATACGTTAAGCTCAAACTTAATACAGGCCTTAGCGAAAAAAGAGAATCTTGAAGCTAATAATTTTATCATTAGCTCTGGATCTGATGAGTTAATTGAATTACTAATAAGAGCTTATGCGAATCCTTTTGATACTGTACTCTCTGTTTCTCCTACATTTGGTATGATTTCATTTTTAACTCAAGTACATGGAATTAAATATGTAACAGTTCCTCAACAAATTGTTAAAACAGAATCATTTGCTCACTACATACTAGACGAGGATCAATTTTTAGATGTTGCAAGAAGGTCAAAAATAGTATTTATCGCTCGTCCAAATAATCCCGATGGAAATGTTGTTTCACAAAAATTTATTGAACGCTTGATATCTCTCCCTATTTTGGTGATAATTGATGAAGCTTACATAGAATTCTCAAATTATAAGAGTTTTGCTAAATATGTTCCTCAATATGAAAATCTTGTTGTTCTTCGAACATTTAGCAAAGCTTATGGTTTAGGAGGGCTACGAGTTGGATACGGTATTATGCCAAGCGATATCAGGAAAGTCTTAATATCAATTAAACAACCATATAATGTTAATATAGCTGGTCAAAAAGCGGCAATGGCTGCATTATCTAGCCCATTAGTGAAGCAAAGAATAATAGAAATGAAAAAAATAAGAGCATGGTTTATTAATCAACTTAAATTACTTCAAAATCAATACAAAAACTTTTGGATCCATCCCAGCGAAGCTTGTTATGTACTACTCACCTTTGAGTCACCAAAAGTTCCAAAGAACCTTTTCGAATATCTCTATTCAAAAGGTATTCTTGTGCGACATTATTCCTCATCAGATATGATTAACAACCTTAGGATAAGTATCGGTCTCCAAGAAAAATTGGTAAAAGTTATTGATGAAATCAAATTATTTTTAAAAGGAGAAAATTAAAATGAACCGCCAATCAGAACGAGAAAGAAAGACAAAGGAATCCACTGTTAATGTTTCGCTTAACCTAGATGGCTCTGGTATTGCAAATATAAATACAGGTATAGGGTTTTTCGATCATATGTTAAATCACATCGCAATTCATGGAACGTTTGATATTGAGGTGAAAGTTAATGGAGATCTGCATGTCGATACTCATCATACCATTGAAGATGTTGGGATAGTATTAGGAAATGCTTTTAAGCAAGCAATCGGAGATAAATCAGGAATTGCTCGCATTGGATACTCTTATGTTCCCATGGATGAAGCCTTAGCTTTAGTGGTGGTGGATTTTTCTAATCGTCCTTATTCAAGTATTGATATTACTTGGACGGGTAAATATTTTGGAAAGAATCAAGATGAATTAATACCTCTTACATTAATAGAACATTTTTTACAGACATTTGCAATTCATGCTAGTATAACGCTACATGTGAAAGTGCTTTCTGGAAAAGACGATCATCACATAGCAGAGTCGGTTTTTAAGGCCCTTGGAGTTTCACTGGATAAAGCTTCTCGGTTTGATTGTAAACGAAAAGGCAGTGTCCCATCTACTAAGGGAATTTTATGAAAAATATGTAAATGTTTTAAGTATTCAAGGAGCTATTTATGATAACAATAATCGACTATGGGATCGGAAATTTACGATCTGTTCAACGATCGTTGCAACGATATCATTCGGATGTAATAATATCTAATGAAATAAAAGAGATAGAAAAAGCAACTGGTATTGTTCTACCAGGTGTGGGGGCTTTTGGAGATGCCATTGAAGAACTAAGGCGAAAAGGGCTCTTTAAGCTATTAAAACAGATTATACCAACAAAACCAACCTTAGGAATATGTTTAGGATTGCAATTATTATTCGATAATTCGGAAGAAAGCCCCGGTGTTGGGGGATTTGGTATTTTTCCTGGAAAAGTAAAAAAGCTGACACCCACTAATTCGATTCGAGTTCCACATACGGGGTGGAACCGAGTAATTGCAACGAAAGAGCCGTACTTCTCAGGTTTTGCATATTTTAACCATACATATTATTGTGATGTGGCAGATGAGAAGATAAAAATTGCTTTTACCTTACATGGAATAAGATTTGGAGTTATTTTTAAGTATGGAACAATATTAGCAATTCAATTTCATCCAGAAAAAAGTAAAACTATTGGAGAAAACATACTGAAATATTGGGTTAATTCTTTAGAAAAACGGGTGAATCAAATATAAAAACTGTAATTCCAGCAATTGACATTAGAGAAGGAAAAGTAGTTAGACTAACTCAGGGTGACTTTTCTAGGCAAGTCACATATTCTAACGACCCCGTAGCCATTCTAAGGCAATTCATTGAAGTTGGTGCGTGGTGGATTCATGTTGTTAATTTAGACGGAGCTTTAACGGGAAATTTTCGGGAAAACCTTAGCTATCCCGTCATTTTGGATCTTATTAAACTTTCAAAACTGGCTGGAATCAAAATTCAGATTGGCGGGGGAATACGAAGCATTGAAGTGATAGAGGAATTAATAAATCGGGGAACTGACCGAATAATCCTAGGTACCATGGCGTTTGATGATAACAAACTATTAGAGATTTTATCTAAACAATATAGAAGCAAAATTGCAGTAGCATTAGATTCTTCTAAGAGAACGATCCGTACTAAGGGATGGCAGTATGATACAAAATTAGAGACCTTTTTAGTCTTTGCTAAATTGGAGAATTTGGGAATTCATGATTTTATTGTCACGGATATAATGAAAGACGGAACTTCAACTGGTTTAAATACAAATCTCTTTTTAGAATTAAAGAAAAGAAAAAAAAAACTAAACACTAGAATTATTGCCTCAGGTGGAATTTCAAGCATAATTGATGTAGAAAAAGCATTAAAGTGTGCTGACGGAGTTATTGTAGGAAAAGCTTTATATGATGGAAGTATTCCTTCCAGAGTTTTAGGCTCCTTCCTTGATGAACTTCATAATTCTCGATTAGTAAAACGCATTATCCCTTGTCTGGATGTAAAAAATGGAAGAGTAGTTAAAGGGGTAAAATTCAAAAATTTACGAGATAGTGGAGATCCGGTTGAATTAGCACGATATTATAACGAAAACGGTGCTGATGAATTAATATTCTTAGACATTTCGGCAACCCTAGAAGGACGAAAAAGCATGCTTAATACAATACGATCTGTAGCAGAAGAGGTCTTCATTCCTTTAACAGTAGGAGGCGGAATTAAAACAGTTGAGGATATGGCTGTAATTATCAAGGCAGGAGCAGAAAAAGTGAGTATAAATTCAGCAGCTATAAATGAACCAAACTTAATTACTAAAGGTGCAATAAAATTCGGATCTCAATGCATTGTTGTCGCTATTGACGCAAAAAGAAAAGGTGAATCATGGGAAGTATATTCACATAGCGGCACGGAACCTACTGGACTCGATGTACTAGAATGGGTAAAAACAGTGGTAGATAAGGGGGCAGGAGAACTATTAGTTACAAGCATGGATAAAGATGGTACTAAATCTGGATATGATCTTGATTTAATCCGAGCTATTACACATATTGCGTCTGTACCTGTGATCGCGTCAGGTGGAGCTGGAAATAAAGAGCATTTTATAGATGCAATTAATCACGGAGCTGAAGCTGTATTAGCTGCTTCATTATTTCATTATAACCTTTTGAGAATCCAGGATTTGAAAGAATTTTTGGACGATCAAGATGTTTTGGTAAGAATATAATTACACCAATCAAGAAAAACTTTAAAGTCCTGAAATAAAAAAAGTTGTTAAAGTTTTAAATTACTTCTTAATACCAATAAACAAGCCTCTTTCTGTTTCCAAACCTTTTTCTAAAAATTTCGTTTCAATTCCAGCTTCTTCCATCATCTGAAGTGTTTTATCGGTATTAAATAAGCCCAATTCATGACTGTCTTTGAAGTAGGTAACATTCTCACCTTTTCTGGCAATCATATAATGCATGACGAAACGTGTTATATCCTCTTCAATTTTCGTTACACATTGTCTTGCAATTTTGATATCAGCACTTTCATAAGTAGTCATGCTGGCTAAACCATCAATAGCGTTAGATTTTGTGAGCCAAGGTTCGATTATAACGACGCCCCCCGGTTTTAAATGATTAGCAAAATTATTTATGGTTTTCCTAAGGTTTTCATATGTCTTAACGTATCCAATAGAACTAAAAAGACATATAATTGCATCGAATACTCCTTTCAAATCTAACTCAATCATATCTGCTTGGATGAATCTAATATCAATATAGTTTTTACGTGCTACAGCAAGCATTTGATCACTGATATCAACGCCTGTACATTTAAAATCTTTTTTAAGATAATTTAAATGCCTTCCTGTGCCACAAGCTATGTCTAATAACTCATTTCCTTCCGTTCTTTTGTTCTTTAATATTAATTTCTTTATTTTTTTAGCAGTTTTCTCATAATCAAGAAATTCATAAATTAGATCATAAATTTCAGCAAAGTTATCATACATTCTTAATATAACCCCTATTAATTATTTAAATTTAGTATTTGTCTTGCATCTTTAGGAGTTGCTATTTCCCGACCCAATTCCTTGGATATCCTCACTACTTTTTCAACTAATTGCCCATTTGATTCTGCCAACTTTCCCTTAGAGAGGAATATATTGTCTTCTAAACCAACTCTGACGTGACCCCCATACAAGATTCCCATTGACGCAACAGGAAATTGATGTCTTCCTATACCAGTTACTGTATAAGTAGAATTTTCAGGTAAACTTTCTACTAAAAAAACTAAATCTCTTGGTGTAGCAGTAATCCCTCCATTAACTCCAAATACTAAATTAAAATGCATTGGGCTGTTTATTACACCTTTTGCGTGTTGTCGGAGAGCCATATCAATATGGCTTTTATCAAAGCACTCTAATTCTGGTTTTATTCCAAGTTTATTCATTTCTTCTGCAAAGTATTTAATTGAGGTTTCAGTATTGACGAAAATTTCATCTCCTCCGAAGTTCATTGTACCACAGTCCAAACTGGCCATGAGAGGTGCAGGTTGTAAATATATAGGTTGTAATCTTTCTTCATTAGTCATTCCAACGGCACCTCCAGTTGATGGCATTATTATAACATCTGGACATCTTTTCTTAATCTCATCAATACATTCTTTAAATCTTTCTTTTGATTGAGTAGGAGTCCCATCATCTTCTCTAACGTGTAAATGGATTATACTTGCGCCCGCTTTAAAAGCAGATTCTGCCTCTTGTCCAATTTCTTTTACTGTGTATGGCACAATTGGATTTTGATTTTTTATTACTTCGGCACCACATATCGCGGCGGTTATAATTAATTTCTCCATTATGAACCTCCCTTGAATAAATTTAAATTTTAAATTTTGTTATAAACCTATTGAAAAGGTTGTAGATTATAATAATTATAAATTTTATTATGATATATCAGATCTTATGCTAATTTGGTTAGTTTCAATTATAATTATTTTCCCCACAGTTTCTTCTAAACTATAACTTTTCAAATCTTTCAAATAATTCTTTTACATGATATATATAATGATATATATATAAGGTTTATTTTGAGTTCACCATAAG
>JAGXNU010000051.1 GCA_019894815.1 Promethearchaeota archaeon | reverse complement strand
TTTAAAACCTAATTTTCGGTAAAACTCCGAAAGTAAACCAATTAGGTCACATAAATTTACATTATCATCTATGACAATTCCTTCAATTTGAGTAAATTCTGCTAAATGTGATTTATCAACTTTTTCATTTCGAAACACGCGATCAATAGAAAATACTTTAATCGGTTTTTTATCATTCTCGAGATAATATTGTGCTAATTTCCGAATCGTTGTAGCAGTGGTGTGGGTTCTCAAGAGTGCTTTTTTTGCTATATCTTCATTCCATTCATATCTCCATCCTGTCGAACCACTATCTCCTCCGTTCTCATGAGTATCTTTGACTGCTAAAACTCTTTCTTTATCTGGTAATTTAGTTATCTTTGGGTTGCTGAGATAAAACGTATCGTGTAGTTCTCGAGCAGGATGATCTTGTGGTTGATATAAAGCATCAAAGTTGAAAAATGCACTTTCAACAATTGGTCCTCTTATTTCAGTGAAACCCATTGATAGAAATACTTCACGAATTTCATTAATTAAATTAATTATTGGATGTATTTTTCCTGCTTTCAATAACGGACCTGGCTTAGTTACATCGAACGATTTCAATTCAATATCTTTCCAAGATCCCGTACTTAGCATCTCTGAACTTATCTTACTCACTTGTTTTAATTCTTCTATTTCATCAAGATCAAGCTTCTTTCCTTTCTCTGTAAGATATATTATTCTTTGGGTTTTTTGGGTTTTATTTATTAATTTGCGTTTATTTAAAATATCTATACATGTCAATTCATCTGGAGATAATTCTGAATAATTTAGAACTTTTTTGTTGTTGAAAACACTGAGAAATTGTTCGACTTCCGTTTTTGGAAATTCTTCCGCTGTTAAAAAGATTTTACTCTCTCCACTTGCTTTACTTTGAGCAACCCATTTATGTTGTTTTAAATTTGAAAGACCAATGTAGAATAAAGGCTTCTCCATTTTTGATAATTCAATAAATTTATCGATTTGAATTTCTTTTATATCCTGTTGAATCAACACTTCAAGTAATTGGCGTTCAGGTAACCCCGATTTTAAATAAATTAATCCTTCTTTATTTAGTGATATATGATTAATTTCTTCTTCCTTGAAACCACCTAACTCATATGAAATTAAATCATTAATCGCAGACATTAAAACTACATAGTCTATATTCAAGTCATTAGCTAAATCTGACGCAATTATGGTATCCTTTCTATCACGCAAAATTTTTAAAATGTCTCTAACTTGTTTCCGAAGTATAATCTTCATGATTCTCTATCCAATATTTAATACTATTCACTATATAAATCTAAATTTTGAACCTATTTAAATCTTTTGTGAATAATTTAGCTTGAAATGGGTCTATCTCGAATTAGGGAAGACATAGTATGATTAATTTGAGATAAATTGGATTCTTCTGGATAAAAAGATCATAATCCGCAGCCAAGGAAACAAAATTCTAATTGGAATTATTCCCTTGGCAGACTAAAGAATTTTAATATAAATGAAGCTTGTTTGAATAATCTACTCTTCAACAAAGTTATATTCAAAATTATATGGTTCATGATTAGTCAAGCGTTCATTTATTTATATTATATCTATAGAAAGCGACACTAAAAAAGTTTACTCTTGTAGAGTCGCTCTAATCGAAGTAGAGCTAATTTTATTCTTCTTCTTATCAAGAATTAAAGGTATTACAACTATGATTAATGGTTTAAAATCCTTTTCTTCTCTAATCTGGTTGATTTTTAAAGCTCCTTCATAGGTTTCTTGGCTGACTATAATTCCTTCGTAATCAGCTTCATTTATGGGAGGACCATAAGGATCCTCCAATTTTATTATTTCTACCCTAGATAAATCTGATGTTTCAGAGATGTATGATTTTAAGATTTCTAATCGCTTTTGATAGTTATCGATTTTAGAACGGAATTTCTTTTTTGTTAAAAGATTATCGCTTGTCAACCCAATCACTACTTTTTCGGATAGCGATAAAGCAATCATTATTAAAGATTTATGACCATCATGTAAATGATCGAAAGTTCCGCCCATACCAACTTTATTTAAAATTTTTGGAACACCTTTGCTCATTTGAGGAAGGGTTTAAATTATAGCTTGTTTTTTATCTTTCAGTTTTGTTTCTTTGGTTTGTTTCTTTGCTGTTGATTTTTTCAACTTAACGCTATAGATTTGATTTATTTTCATTGTATCATCGCAATTTTCACAAGAATCAATGCTTTTAAAAACGAAATCACCAGTTTCGTAATTTCTCACTTTTGTAACTTCACATTTCTCGCATTTTAAAATAGATAAAGTCTGTCTAGTTGGCTCTTCTTCTTTTTTTTGGATTTGGATTAAAGTAGAACCAATGCAAATCAAGGAGAATCCAATAAAGAAATTAGTCATTTGATCGGTACCGCCCATATATATAAAAAGCGCTCCGACAATGATTAATCCGATTAATACCACATTTTTCAAAACCTTCTTTAATGATACTCCTTTCGTTAAGATTTCATCGTCGTCTTCTTCGTCAATCATAAAATTAGTTCTCTAAATACGTTTAATCTTTATAATAGAAAAGAATAAAAGATTAAATAAATTTTGTTATTATGAAAACTAAATCGCTTAATTCAAACGATTTAGGACTTTTAAAAATATAGAAGGATTGTAATGATTTACATGTTAATGCAAGCGCAAACAGATCCGTTAAGTTTACTACTTAACTTGCTTTTTTTCGTAATGATCTTTATGTCAATGTTTTACGGCACAAAAATTCAGATGTGGCGGTCATCCAAAGAGGTTCAATCAGGATTAGAAAAACTAAAAACGTGGAATGATGATTGCAAACAGATTTTATTGAAGGTATTCAAAAAATATGCTGATAAAAAGGAAATGGATAAAGATTTACAATTAAAACTTGATGATTTTCTCTCATTTATAACAATTGGGCCTGTATCGTTAGATCCTTATGGGATAATAGCAAAATTAGATCACATTATTGACATAAGGGATGATAGATATAAAGAAGAGGTCGCCCTCCTAGCTCCAAATGTAACTCCCGGAAGTCCTGAAGCTCAAAATTTAGAGAACATGGTTGAAGCTGCTGGAGCGGTGGACTATATTTATCGATTAATCAAACATTTCTTAATCATGGGGAAAAAATCAAAGAGTTATATCCTCTTAATGCAGATATCTATGCAACTAAGTCTGATTTTAGGCATGGCAAAGAGTTATTATAGAGCAACTAAAGCTTTCTCAGAAGGCAGTCCAATAGGCGATGGTCTTGGTCCAATGGTAGCCGGGAGTTTTGTACGAAATGTAGCTCAGCAAGATGATGTTAAGGCAGTTGAAATTGAAAAAGACACAATCATGCAAGAAGTAGATTTCGAAGACCGAACCATTTATGTTATTAGAGCAAGAGGACCCGGAGGAACAGTTGGAAAACCTGGTACCGCTATTAAAAAATTGGTTGAAGACCAAGATAAAAACATCTCTCGTATCTTCATGATTGATGCAGGTCTGAAACTGTCAAGCGACAAAACAGGATCTATTGTTGTTGGGGTCGGAGCGGCCATAGGTGGAATCGGTGTCGAAAAATACTTTATTGAAGATTCGAGTACTAAAAAAGATATACCTATCGATGCACTTATATGCCGACAATCACTTGAAAACGCAATTACGGTCATGACACGCCCCATAACACAATCCGTGCCTGCTCTTGTAGAAAAAATTAAGATGGGAATACGAAAAAGAACAGAAAAAGGTTCTAAAATAATTGTAGCGGGAATAGGAAACACTATAGGAATTGGTGTTTAATTTATAAGATTTTTATCATTCATTTTTTATTACTTCTAATATCTTCATTATTTTTGTCATGTTTGAAATTTAACTATTTTTGAAGAAAATTAATTAATAGCGATTGAATTAAAATTAATTAATGTGATTTAAAAATCGCAATCAAAAATAAGAAGTGAAAAAAAAAAAAATGAAAGTATTTTCTGAAGAATGGGTTAAAGCTTATGTTGATTCAATTAACAACAACGCCAATTATAAAGCAGCTGCTTCTTGGTGGGAAGGAGACTTCCTTTTTGTAGTTCAACCAAGTGGTAACCTTGATGAAGAGGTGAAATTGTTCATAGGATTATATAAAGGCGATTGTACAGGAGGAAAAATATTAAGTCCAGGGGAAGAACATGTAATTTTAAAAGCAGGTTCCGATCCGGTACCTTTAAAAGAAGGTGAACCCCCCTCAGTTGAATTTGTCTTTTCGGGAAATTATGATAATTGGTTAAAAGTTTTAAAGAAAGAACTCGATCCAATTCAAGGCTTAATGGCTGGAAAGTTCAAACTCGTTGGAAACATGGCGAAGGTCATGCGGGCCACGAAGGCAGCACAAGAACTTGTTAACAGCTCCGCATCAATTGAAGGTGTTGAGTTTTTATAAAGTAATTTAATTCTTTTTATTTTCTAATTTTATATTTTTACAATTTCATCAATAAGTAGATTAAGCGAAAGCATTAATTGGACTATGAAAAGATTATTATACTTAATTCAATATCTATCATAACAAATTTAATGATAAATGTGGTATGAAAAAAAAATGGGCTTATCCAGTAAAAACTATTTTGTTAAGGATTTGATCATTGATGATGAATATGGAATTATAGATTCCACAGCTTCGATACAAGATGCTGCTAAAAAAATGAAAGAATTAGGAGTACCAGATCTAGTAGTCAGAGAAAATAAAACGGAAAACATTCTCGGTGTAATTGCTGATTTCGATATCATTCAGAACATTGTAGCAGAAGGAATTGATTCGAAAACTGCAAGTGTTACTTCTGCAATGTATAAAATCCAACCCGTTTCTCTTGACACACCCGTAACAGAAGCATTTACAAGAATGCAAGGTTTAAATGTAAATGTTGTCCCTGTGGTCTCTGATAACAAGTTGATCGGAGTATGTACCATTCAAGACTGTTGGAGTTTCATTCCTGATGCGGATGTGGATGAGGTAGGATTAATACCCGTTACAAATACGAAAAATGCTGAATTTTGGTTTGCTAGTACAAGTTCAATATTAGGTTTTGTACTTGGTATTTTATTACCCTTAATTGGAGTATATGGCTTTTTTATGGGAAATCAAGCCGAACTCTTAAGTTTCTTTGGCATGGCTGAAATACGTGGTGGTGTAATAACTTTTGAATTATTTGAAACACGTGGAACAGATTTTCTTGTGCCGTTTCTTGATTTAGTGGCACGAAATGGTGTGATTTGGGTGTTCATAGTGATATGTAGCTTTCTGATACTAGTATTCGGCATCTTAGCTTTATTTTCCATTATTTATGCAAGTTTTTCAGATGCAAGAAATATTCGTACGGGAATGATCACACGCTCTATAATTCCCCATCTTTTAGTATTCTTCTTGGTACTAGAGTGGATCCTTTTTGGAATTGCTTTCTCAATAACTTTTCCTCCTGCCAATGTTTTTATAGATGGCTTAGGATTAACAATGTCAATTATTTCGATGTTACTCTTTTTAGGAGCAATTTATAGAGATTACATATTTCGCCAAAAAGGAAGCGCTGAGTCTTTGATTAGCGAGGTGAAAAATTAAAAATGCCTCGTGGGGGTGGCAGTAGAGGAGGTGGAGGTTTTCGAGGAGGTAGTATGGGCGGTGGATTTCGAGGCGGTGGATTTCGAGGTGGAGCTGGTAGTTTTAGAAGCGGTGGACGAACCAGTGGAGTTCCATTTGGGAGGACTGGATCAACAAGAATTGTTTCAAGATCACCAAGTGGACCTTATAGACACTCTTATTATCGTCCACGTCGAAGATATTATGGATATGGAATGTACAGGCCATGGTATCGGAGATGGTGGTATTCCCCGATGTGGGCAGGTTATTATTATCGACCTTGGTATTATTCACCAATGTATATGGGTGGAGGAATCATTATTGCGATAGTTTTCTCCTTGATATTATTACCCGTGCTTGGTGTTGCAATATGGTTTCCATTCAGCTCAGCAGATAATTCTGGTTATGTAACCTATCGTTCAACTGAAACAATTTATTTTAATGAATACTGGTATGAATATGAAAACATTAAAGCAGATAATGATATAACATATTCCATACAATCTTACTCCAGCAATATTACATTTGCGATCTGGGACAGTCCTTTCGAAAATCTTCCAAGAACTACGAAGAATGGTGGTGATGCAAATAATATCAATGTTATACAGAATAATTATCAATACTATTCAATTTATTTAAGACCCGGTTCTTCTCTTACGTATAATTTTAATGCATCAAGTTCTATTGATTTCTTTATAGCTGATGGATCCGACATGTATGAATGGGATAATTTTGGTTCACCAGTATTTTACGTAGATGATTCAAATACGGTCACAGGAAATGGAGTATTACCAATTTCAGCAGCTAATGATTATTATGTTGTATGGTATAATGATCAAGCATCTCCCGTTGATGTAAATTATACAATTACGTATTCTGCGGCAGATGTTGTGGATTTTACCTATACTGATTTTTTCCTTGGATCAGTAGACATAGTTTCAACTGACACCTTTACAGTTCCAAATGATGGTAATTGGTATTTCTTCATCTACTTTGATCCAATGCTCTCTCTGGACGAATCAACAACTATTACCTTTGATGTGACCTACGATACTGGTATTAACAGCATTGATAGATGGTTAGATTTGCAACCAATCTTGATTACTCTTATTATCGTTGTTGGAGTTATAGTAATTGTCGCTTTTATTGCACGTAAAAGTCAGAAGAAACTCAAAACTAAACCAGAATCAAAAGTATCTCCAAAAGCAACCCTGAAAGCTGAACCAAAAAAGAAACCTGAAACAATATTAAAATGTGTGCGGTGTGAAGCAAGTTTAAGACAAGACTCTCAATACTGTCCAAACTGTGGAGGAAAAGTAGAAGGAAGAAAATTAGGTGAATCAGGAATAACTACGCCAGCAAATTCTAAAGCATGTTCATATTGTGGAAGTAAAATCATCCTGGGAGCGAAATTTTGTAAGTGGTGTGGGACTCCAATAACTAAATAGATCATCATCCCCTAATATTAAATCTAAATAACTAATTTCCACTTTTTTTATATATTTTCTAAGTAATTCTTTTTAAGGTTACATAATTCCTCTGCATAACTTTTTTATACAATTAACATTTTGTAATATAAATCAAAACCTAGATAATTCTGATTCTTAATGGCGCTAATTGATAGAGATTTATCAACGTTAACAAAAAAGAGCGTCTACTTTTTTGATCTTGATGGTACAATTTATTTAGAAGATATCCTATTTGATGGTGTGTTGGAGCTAATTGAACTTCTTAAAAAAAAAAAAAAGAAATTTTACTTTCTATCAAATAATTCGAGTAAATCTACCAAGGATTATCTAATGAAATTAAAAACGCTCAAAATTGAAATATCTATTGAAAATTTAATCTTATCTCAACATCCTACCATTGATTATTTAAAAAAGAATTCATATGAGAGAATTTTCTTGATGGGTACTGAATCTCTTAAAAAAGAATTTAGAGAGCAAGGGTTTATTTTAACAGAAAATGATCCAGAAATTTTAGTACTCGCTTTTGATCAAGAATTAATCTATAATCGTTTAGTAAAAGCAGCGATGTTACTACAAAATGATATCCCATATATTGCAACCCATTTAGATAATAGATGCCCTACTAAAAGCGGATACATACCTGATGCTGGAGGAATAGCTGCTTTACTTGAAAAAGCTACTGAAAGGATGCCAAGAGTTTTTGGTAAACCGAACAAAGAAATGATACTATTTAAACTTGATTCATTGAAAATTGATCCCAAAGATGCTGTTATGTTCGGAGATCGATTATATACTGATATAAAAATGGGAATAAATGCAGGAGTTACAACATGTTGCGTGTTATCAGGAGAGACCACTTTGACCATGATTAATGAGAGTGAGGAACTTAAACCTGACTTCATAATCGAGGGAATATGGGAACTTCTTGATGCATTGAAATAACCACTAAATTCCCATTGTCCTCATCTTCCGCAATTCGAAAATTTTATTTCTTAATAGATATTATTACATTTATCATGCTAAAGGTTTTACAAATAAATCTTATAATTAGAAGTTCTTACTTTAATCAATTAAAACTTACATGAATATGATAGTGATTAAATAAATGACCACGATAAATGAAAAACTGATATACAAGTTTGAGGAAGGAAGTAAAGATCTAAAACATCTTTTAGGAGGGAAAGGAGCAGGTCTAGCTGAAATGACAAGGATGGGTTTAAATATACCTCCAGGGTTCACCATCACTATGCAAGCTTGCAACTCATATTTTGAGAAACCAGAAGAATTTATGAAAAAATTGATACCCCTTGTTAATCATCATATGAAAGACTTAGAGATTAAAGTAAAGAAGAAATTCGGGGATGTAAAAAACCCATTATTGCTTTCGATTCGATCCGGGTCATTTTTGAGTATGCCTGGGATGATGGACACAGTTTTAAACTTGGGCTTAAATGATGAATCTGTTGTTGGTATGGCTGAACAAACAGAGAATCCACGTTTTGCTTATGATAGTTATCGTAGATTCATTCAGATGTTTGGAGATGTTGTAATGAGTGTTGGAGCTGAGAAATTTGAAAGAATTCTTGATAAATTTAAGCGTGAAATTTCTCGTACTGCACAAGATACAGATCTTACAATTGTAGATTTACAAAAAATAATTGCAGATTATAAAGCTCTATATGAAAAAGAGATTGGTTCACCATTTCCTCAAGATCCATTCAAACAACTAAATTTATCAATTGAAGCAGTCTTCAAATCCTGGAATACTAAGCGTGCTATTACTTATAGGAGGATTAGTAATATACCGAATTATGGGACAGCAGTTAATATTCAAATAATGGTGTTTGGTAATATGGGATGGGATTCCGCTACTGGTGTAGCATTTACAAGAGATCCATCAACTGGCGAGAATGTAAAATTTGGCGAATACTTAGCGAATGCTCAAGGAGAGGATGTGGTTGCAGGAATTAGAACTCCCAAGAAACTATCAGAAATGAATGAGGAATTTCCTAAAATATATAAACAACTAACTGCAACAATGGAAAAACTCGAAAATCATTATAGAGATATGCAAGATATTGAATTTACGGTTGAAAAAGGAACTCTTTACCTCTTACAGACAAGGAATGGGAAAAGAACTCCTTCTGCAGCAGTGAAAATCGCAGTTGATATGGTTAAGGAGGGGCTCCTAAGTAAAGAAGAAGCAATAATGAGCATTGATCCATTCAAGCTTTCCAAATTACTATTTAAAAGCATTGATGAAAATGCCATTGTTCGTGTATTAGCCAAAGGAATAAATGCTTCTCCTGGAGCTATTTCTGGAAAAGCAATATTTGATGCTGACACCACAGAAGCATTAGCAAATGCTGGAGATACTGAATTAATCTTAGTACGTCCCCAAACCAAGCCCGATGATGTTCATGGATTATATGCATCCAGCGGTGTTTTAACTCAATTTGGCGGTAAAACTTCACATGCTGCTGTTGTAGCAAGAGGCATGGGCAAACCTGCTGTTGTTGGGGCTCAAGATATAGAAATTGATGAAGAAAACAAATTATTTAGAGTCGCAGAAACAGAGATCAAAGAAGGTGATTACATTACAATTGATGGTACTACTGGACGAGTGATTGAGGGAAAAGTACCCTTAATAGAACCAGAAATTAGTGGAGAATTCTCCGAACTTCTTACAATTGCTGATGAGCTTAAAACATTAGGTGTAAGAGCTAATGCTGACACATCTGTTGACGCTACAACTGCTTTAGAATTTGGAGCAGAAGGTATTGGTCTAACAAGAACAGAACACATGTTCATGTCACAAGATCGCCTACCAGTTGTCCAAGCAATGATAATGTCTCGAACAATAGAAGAGCGAATGGAAGCTCTCAATAAAATTTTACCAATGCAGAAAGGAGATTTTTACGAGATTTTCAAAATAATGGAAGGCAAACCAGTAACAATTAGATTACTAGATCCTCCCCTTCATGAATTCTTACCCGAATTGATTACCGTAATGTTAGAGTACCAAGAATTGAAAATGACGAATAACTTATCAAAATCTCTCCTTAATACAAGTCCATTGGATGAAGAAATAAAGAAGAAGAAAAAGGTAATATCGCTTATTAGATCGCTCTCTGAAGAGAATCCAATGATGGGATTAAGAGGTTGTAGACTTGGAATTGTTTGGCCTGAGATTAATGAAATGCAAGTGAAAGCAATATTTCAAGCCGCTTGTGAATTAAAACTTGAAGGGATAAATGTCATTCCTGAAGTTATGATCCCCTTGATAGGTATGATCTCTGAACTAACATATGTAAAAGAACAGCTCGTAAGAGTTGCCAAGGAAACAATAGATAGCTATGGTGTAAAATTGGATTATAAGTTCGGTACAATGATTGAAATCCCACGTGCAGCTCTCACAGCTGATGAGATTGCTACTGAAGCTGAATTCTTTTCCTTTGGAACAAATGATCTCACACAAATGACATATGGTTATAGTCGTGATGATGCTGAAAGTAAATTTCTACCCATCTACTTAAACAAGGAGATCCTCAAGGAAAATCCCTTTGATACTATAGATCAAGATGGTGTTGGAAAACTCATGAAAATGGCCGTTGAAAATGGAAGGAAAACGAGACCTGGCTTAAAATGTGGAATATGTGGTGAACACGGCGGAGAGCCAAGATCGATCAAATTCTCGCATTCTATAGGTCTAAATTATGT
>JAGXNU010000050.1 GCA_019894815.1 Promethearchaeota archaeon | reverse complement strand
AATGTACTTTTTTGAATTCACCCTCTATTTTCCAGATGAGTTCTATTTCGGTTTGTAAAATGAATTTAATTTCAGGAATTTTAGGATGATGGTAAATACCATTATCATATTCCTCAAGTTCAAACTTCAACTCTTTTAACCAAGATGGATGTAAACAATCTCCGGTACCAACGATATCTAACCCTTTTATCTTACTATTTAATGCTATATTGAAAATGTTTATTCGTTTGCTTGTTCCACCGGAATATTTGCTATGGATATGTAAATCGACTACTTTCTCCATCCTAAACCTTCAAATCTAATTTACATATATGTATTATTTAGAATTTTTAAAATCCACTAAGATCTTCATACTAAAGGGGTATTTTTACATAAAATTTTAGAATTTATAGGGAGTCGTTTCCATTATTTTTATATTCTAAATGAAATTAAATTACCTATTACTATATGATATATTGATTAATTATGGACAGAGAAAAAGCCCACCACCCTTCAAAAGATATTGTTGAGAGTAAGGGTACAATTCTTAGAGGAAAGACAATATGCATGTGCTTAACTGGGTCGGTAGCTGTAATTAACGCTCCAATTATTGCGAGAGAATTAATGCGATTAGGTGCTGAAGTCTTTGCAGTAATGTCCAAGGCAGCTACAGAATTAATTAACCCTTCCTTAATGCACTGGGCTACAGGTAATCCCGTTATAACTTATTTAACAGGTGCAGTAGAACACGTTTTTTTCGCGGGAAATAGACCTAAAGTTTTTGGAAAAGCAGATCTAATCTTAGTTTGTCCAGCTACAGCAAACACGATATCAAAAATCGCCAATGGAATTGATGATACTCCCGTAACAACCATAGTTACTACTGCTTTTGGATCAAACATTCCAATTGTTGTTGTTCCTGCAATGCATGAGAGCATGTTTCATCCTATCCTTGAACATAACATTTCATTATTAAAAAAATATGGCATAGATATTTTAGGACCAAGAATCTCTGAAGGAAAAGCCAAGATTGCAAAAGTAGATGATATAATTGACAGAGTTATCGATTTAATAATCGCAAAGAAAGATTTAGAAGGAATTAAGATATTAATAACAGCAGGACCCACAAGAGAATACATCGATGAAATTAGATTCGTTTCAAATAAATCATCTGGGAGGATGGGTATTGAAATTGCTAAAGATGCATCAGCAAGAGGAGCAGATGTATTACTGGTTGCAGGGAAATGCATGGTAAAAATTCCAGATTATGTAAATACGGTCAACGTGGTCTCCTCAGATGATTTCATAAACGCTGTTAAAAATGAATTATCTTACAACGATTTTGATATTTTCATATGTGCCGCGGCTATTTCTGATTATAAACCAATAGATTGCGTTGAAGGTAAAATCTCTTCTGATGATGTAAAGGAGCTTCAAATTAACATGAGATTAACTCCTAAAGTTATTAACGTTGCTCGTAAGAAAAACTACAAAGTGTTTATCGTTGCTTTTAAAGCGGAAACCAACGTTTCAAGAACTCAACTTATCGATCGAGCATATGAAAGGTTATTAAGTTCCCAAGCAGATTTAATTGTGGCTAATGATGTAGGTAGAGAAGATGTGGGCTTTGGAAGCAAAGAAAATGAAGTATATATCGTCAATAAGGAAAAACAGATCTCACATATTGAAAAAAATTCTAAAAGATATATAGCTTCTAGGATATTAGATTTAACATTAGAAAACTTCAGAATAAGAAACATCAAATAAAATTAAGACTATTTCATTTTTTATAAAGATAAATATTTAAATAATAAATCGATTTCTTTTCAAAATGAATTAAAAATTGGAAGCACAGCCTTCAAGATTTTTACTATTGTTATTAGAATTATGTTATTAGTAATAATTTAGAAGAAAGTCACGTGTTTATAAATTTAATTTATAATAATTAAAATTGTTAATATAGGTTTGGAGTGAGATTAATATTCCATCTGATGAGGAAGGTACAATAAAACAAGGCACAATAGCACAATTTATGCGTAAAAGAACCCAATTAGTGGGGTTTGAATTCGGATACTGGAAACATTCTCAATATATAACAGAATTCTTAGATAATTCTTTAGATGCTATTGAGACTTTTCATTGGAAAGAGATCGAAAAATCCGATTCAAGAAATAAATTTTCATTAGATCAAGAAACAGCTTTAGAAAACTTATCACTGATGCAAGATCTCTTAGAAGAAGAAACGTTTGATAGTGATGATAAAGAAGAATTATCAAAAGAGAAAGAAGAAGAGGCAGGAGAAATAATTGATAAAGCTGAAATCGAAGTAGAAGAAGAAGTTCAGCGAATTATAGATGATTTAGAGGAACTTTTAAAGCCTATTGAGGATTTAGTTGATATAGAGCCAATTGTAGTAGTAAGATTGAGAGAATCTGAACCTCCTTCTTTTTTAACTTCGGAATTATCGCAAAAAAACGTTATGAATTATACAATCGAGATATTTGATAATGGAATCGGAATGAGCAAGGGAGATCTTCGTAAGTTTGGAAAATACTTAGCAAGTTCAAAAAGCGTTGAATTAAAACAAACTCGAGGTAGTCAAGGTTTTGGAGCTCCAAGTGCTTTTTCTGATGCCCAAAATACAACAGGAAAACCTATTATTGTAGCATCTAAAACTAGCGATATGGTGTATGCTAATACATCTGAGTTTTTCACAACTTCAAAAAATGAAAAACGTTATTTAATACACCCTGTTGATTTTGATAGTCCTTTTGGACATGGTACATATATTAAGTTAAACTACTTAAACGTGAAATATGTTAGGGGTTATGTAGACACGTATATCAATGAAACTGCGTTGATGAATCCTCACATCACAATCCTTTTCATTGATCCTTACGGAGAACAAATAACATATCCTAGATTAGTATCATCCTTTCCAAAACAACCTAAATATGCTAAACCACACCCTTCATCAACCAATATAGGTGATTTGCAAGATCTCATAGCAAAATCAGAAAATTTAACAGTTTCTGCATTTCTACAAGAAAACTTTGTACGTGTTAGCCCTAAAACCGCGAAAGAAATAATAATTATTGCTGAAAAAGATTTACAAAATAAAAATAATCTCCTTATTCTTAAAGAGGGATTCATAACAAAATCGAAAAAAAAAGAGGATCCAATTTACCTTCTAAAAAAAGAAAAAAGGGTGTATGGACGGTCAGAAAAACTAAGAGATAAAATTATTATTTATTCATTAAAATCTGATGATTTAAAAAATGATTATTGGACTCTAATTAGTGAATTTATTAATAAGGATAAAAATCTTATCAGCATAAATAAAAGTATAAATAAACATAATCGTCGAATAGAAACAGTTAATACTAAAAAAGAGCAGAAAAATATTGAGAAAGAAGTGGATAAATTAGTAAAAGAAATTAATAAAATCAACAAACAAAATGAGGAAATTAAAAATCAAATATATGAATTAATTAAAAGAAATGAATCTGGGCTTTTAGAACTAAAGAAATTTCCTTCTCGAACTGAATATGAGGATTTAATTCGAGAAGTACAAATTTCTAAAGCTAAGCCCGTTGAATTGAGTAATGAACAATTCAATTCTCTTTTTCACGCATTTAAATCGATAAAATACATGGGTCCACCAACTGATACCGCTATACCAGTTGGGGATAGAGTATTAGAAAATACTTTAGTAAAAGAAATTGGTTTAAAAATATCAGAAAATATCGAAGACTTTGATGATCCTGTTTCAAACCTTGTGTCTGTTAAGGAAACTTTATTGAAGGAGAAGAAAAAGCAAGAAAGCTTATCAAGTGAAGATGCTCCTTTAGATCGTAGCGTAAATAATAGTGAAATAGAAATATCTGTCTCAAGAATACTCGCAAGTTATGATATTTTAGAAAATAATGGAGATCCAGATGAATTCAATAACACTTTTAACAAAGTATTTAAAAAATTAGATGATGAGTCAGGAAGTAGTTATCGTGATCTATTAAATTATTTTATCGATATCCATTCAAAAGACGATGATTTTGCTTCTGCTGAAACAAGGCCTCCAACAAGTGGTAAAGGTTTAGCATATGTAGTTGAAGCAGCTTTGGCATATTGCAATGATCCTAAGAAACTCGATACTCCTAAACGTTCTAGGGATGTTTTATCTAGATTTGTAAACCGAACACCCAAACTAAGAGATAGTGCAGAATGTGCTATAACAAAAGCAGTTCAATCTGTTAATTGGAAGAATTATAAATTAGACACCTTTGATAACAACTTACCTAAAGGGCCTATTAAACTCTTAGTTAATGTATCGGGTCCTTATGTACATTTAATGTTTAAATCTCAATCTAAAAATGCTTTAGCCGAAGATGAAGAATTAATTAAGGAGATTAAATATTGCCTAGAAGCAATTGGAAGACGTTTAAGAGCATATTTGAATAAAAAAGATACTTTTAGAAAAACAGAAAAACGATCAAGTGTCATTGAAAGATACATCCCCACATTTGTAGAGAGTCTCTTTAATATAGCTAAAACTACAGAAAGTGAGTATAAAGAGAAATCTTCTCCAGAAGAGTTAGAAAGATTAATGAAAGAGGCAATTGGTAAAAAAACTACTCTTAAATTAATTGTAGAACAGAGAACAGAGAAACCGGTTATACAGAAGGAAGGAGAGAGAAAAGAAATCCCTAAAAAAGTAGAAATTGAATGGGAAAAAGAAGTTGAAGAAGCAGTGGATGAAAAAAGTAGAACTGAAGATCATAAACCTGAGACAGAGACTTTTTCAGAAAAAACTCTTTTAAAATGGACCATCAAAGAATTATTAGAATATAGTAAAGAATTCGATATATCAATATCACCAAATTCAAAAAAAATAGACATAATAAATAAAATACAGTCTTACAAGAAGACTGAAGCCATGGTTGAAAAACCAACAATAGAGGTAGAGGAGGAGCTTGTCAAACTTATTTCAAAAAGACCCGAATCTCTTGAAAATTATGTCACCTCTAAAGAAAGTAAACCCATAAAAGAAACACCTCCCAAACCAAAACCTAAAGGAATTATTCCCCAAACCATCCAGACTACCTTACCCGTTATTACTACAGATAAGATAATAGCAACACTCAACAATGAATGGCAAAACATAACCCATCTTATATTTAAATTAAAAATCAAAGATATGATGGATGCAAGGTATCTCCAGAATCGATTAAAAGAATTAGTAAGGAGAGAAAAAGTAGAAATGCTAATTATTAAAAATAAGAAACATTGGAAACTAAAATGAGGTTAACTTAAATGGCATCTAAAAGTGAAAATTGGGATTTAAAAGCTACAAAACAACTATTTCAAGAATATTTAAATAGAAACTTAAAAGAACAAAAAAATAAAAAAATTTTACCTGTAGAAACTGTTGAAATTGATGATTTAAATAAAACACAAGCTCTCAAAAGAATACGTGAATTTATAGATTCTATTATTGAAAAAATTTATAAAGATGGAAGACCATCAATTTTTCTTCCTTCAAGAACCACGGGAAATATAATATGGGATGAAGAAAATGATTTACTTCTTTTAGGTAAGCAAATAATGGAAAAACAATTCCATTCTCTTGCAAGTGTAGCTGATATCACACGTGTGATGAAAGTATTAGAAAAGGTGAATGAGTTATTACTAAAAGATCTTCACGCTACTAAAAGAGAAATTTTCTATTCGGCAGTTACACTTTTCGGAGATCAAAAAAATAGTGATAAATGCATTGAAGATGTGGCTAGTATGCTTTACACGACAAGGAATTCAACACATATCGTTGCTTCTGCTAAAGGATCTTGTGTAGGAAGACTTCGAATAAGAGATAGGAATGATATTATTGATCTTGAAGGTTTAGGTGGCGGTGGATGGACAATATCTCCAATGCTTGATAATGTTGAGATTATTGAATCTGATGCTGAATTCATATTAGTAATTGAAAAAGATGCGGCAATGATGCGTTTAGCAGAGGCAAGATTTTGGCGGAAATATCCATGTATTCTATTAACCGCACAAGGAGTAGGAAATGTAGCGGTGAGAATGTTTTTAAAAAGATTAAGTAAAGAATTAAATCTCCCAGTCTTTAGCTTAGTGGATAGTGACCCTTATGGACATTATATTCATTCGATCTATTTACGTGGGTCGAAGAGATTGAGTTATGAAAGTCCCTTTCTCGCAACACCTAATATTAAACTTCTAGGAGTACTTACGAGAGATTTGGATAAGTACAAAATTCCAAACTCCGCCCGTATTCCCATGAATAAACAAGACATAAAAAGAACGACTGATCTCCTCAACGAAGATTTCGTTAAAAAAAACAAAGAATGGGAACAAGACCTCAAACTAGCAGTGAAATTGAAAATTAAGGCAGAAATTCAAGCTTTTTCATCGCACGGTTTTGAATTTCTAACAGATAGATATTTACCTGAAAAGCTTACAACAGGAGACTGGATCTAATTAGGAGATGAGAGGAAATGAGAATATTTCATAAAAAGGATGGAGGAATTGTACAACTTGTAGGTAAAGATGAAATTAAAGAATGGCCAGTTGAATTACCTTTAATTTTTATTGAATACATAAGGAAAAATAAATTACCTACATATAATGATAAGACTATTGAGAAAGAAATAGAGAAATATCTAGATGAGATTTTAACAGAAATCGCCATTCCAAGAATGATCTCAGTTTTAGATGGAGAGGATGAAACAGAGATTGAAACAGTCCTTGAAAGAATTGATGAACTAGCAAAAAAAAAATTAGATTTAGTAAAACCAATAAAATCTTACATTGAAAAATTAGATAAAAAATCAAATAAAAAAGATATCAGTAAAGCTTGCGGGTCCATTTTATCTACTTTTATAAAAGAAGAAAATAAAAAAAAACTCGCTGATAAAAGGAAAATAATGAGACAGATAGAGCAGGAATTTCTTCAAGGTAAAATTAGTGATAAGGAATACTCGAAAGCAAGAAAAGAATACTTAATTATGAAAGAATAGGTTTATTATATTGGATTGGGAAGATAAATCAAAATTTTTAGAATTTATTATTGAAAATGAAGTAGTTGGTTTTTTTAATGAACCAATCAAGTTAAAATCAGGGCGCCTATCAAGTTGGTATGTAAATTGGAGGACTATTGCTCAAGATGTTTTTCTAATGGATTATCTAACTGATTTCGTAATATCTTTTGTCAAATTCTTGAATTTAACTCCTGATTGCTTTTATGGTGTACCTGAAGGTGCAACTAAATTAGGAATAATTACACAATTGAAATGGGCAAAAGAACAATCAAACTTCAGTAAAGGAACGTTTTTATTACCGATGGGGAGAGGAAAATTTAAAGAACACGGAGATCTTAAAGATCGATTTTTTCTTGGAGAACCTAAAGGCAAGGTGATAATACTTGAAGATACTACAACTACAGCTGGATCTTTAATTAACACTATCAAATCTTTAGAAAAACTAGATGTAGAAATAATAGCTTCAATAGTTATGACGGAAAGGAATGAGATACGTGATGATGGTAAAAAAGTAGAAGAAATCCTTTTAGAAGAGAATGTGAAGTTTTTTGCTATGAGTAATGCATTAGAAATTATACCCTTATTAAAACCAAATAAGCTCCAATCTGATACTATTAAGGATTATTTTAAAAAATATGGTACAAGCCAAATAGACCTTTAAATTTATTTAAATGTTAAAAAGAATGTTCTCCATTTTCTTATTATGTTATAAATCTTATTAAACAGTAACTGTTCTGATTTCGTCAATCTTTTTTCATCATCTAGAGATAGTTCGGTTTTTGCTAATTTTAACAATTTTAATAACCTACTATCAATGATATTAGTGGTATAAGAATTATATCTATCAAGATCTATTTTTGGTTTTTTCTTATATTCTACGTCCTTTTCCATTAATGAGCGAAACTCTTTAGATTTTATCAAAAAGTTATCTTTATCTTGTTGGATAAGTTTCTGACTATCACGTTCTCTAATGGCGAACCTTTGGATATCAACATTATCATATTTCTCATTTTGACTAACAACTAAAACTCCACTTTCAATAAATGGGATGGCTGAAAAATTTTTCATTCTATATTTTTTTCCTTTTTCAAAGGGTCCAAATGAATCTCCCAATAATGAAAAACCCTCATGATCATTTATACATTCAGTAGATAAGGTTTCATTTTTAAATATAAAATCTAATCGTTTTAAAGCATCATCTAAAGGGATTTCAATTTTTTCCATGTTTTTCACACCATATTTAATAATTTAAAATTCTTTTATCTATTAAATTGTTTAGCAACCAGAAACAATACTATGTTAACTTTTTAACATTTTTGAAGTGATCCACTTTTGTTGGGAGAATTATTGATAATAATAATATTTATAGTATTCTTTTTTATTGGTTTTTTTATTATTTACAAGCAAGTAGCTTTAGTTAAAAAAGGAGAATTTAGTTTTATTGATCGGTTACAATGTTTAATTTATGGTCTTCTGTTTAGTATTGCAGTGATGGTTGTTGTAGGAATGGCATTTATCTTTGCTGATAATACACTTCATCCCCTCATATTAATTATTCCTTTTTCCATATGTCTTGTTTATATCTCAATCTATCCTCTCATAGATTTCATATTTATAGCTCTCAGTGAAGAAAAAGATGAAGGACTAACACCTTTTCACAGATACATAAGTAAAAATATCATCAATAAATCAGATAATAAGAAAATTTCAGCTTTAATGGCTATATTATTATATCTATTCTTAATTCTTCCACCAATATTGATATCTTTAATTGGATTCCCTTTTCAAACTTTATGGATCTCTTGGATGCTATTTTATCCCCTCTTGATATTAACATATTATGGTTCTAAAGGATATATATCCGGAATTTCACATCAATATTATCACATACCCGATATTAAGAGATCTATTTTCTTGAATTTTGAAGATAATAAAAGAGGGATGCATCAATTTCTAACAGATCCCTCACCATTTATTATGCTAGGGTTAATGTTGTTTGTTTTTGTATGGGCATGGATCTCACTTTTCCAAACAATAGGGTTCTATTTTACTGGTTCTTTAGCAATTTCTACAATGTCTTCATATTTTGTATATGTTACGCTGTTTTTTGGAATTTTTGGATATTTTACGCGATTTTGGGGCAGAAAGATTAAGTATCGCGGAATTGATATCTATTTCGCAGCATATTTAATGGCTGCAATAGGTGTAAATGTTCTGGTTAATTTTTTAATAGTTAATATCAATATATTATCATTTACTTTCAATTATTGGTTTTTTACAGCAGGAATAGTACCCGTTTCTACTACTTTTGCTTGGCCTGCTGTTATTGAAGAATCAATTTTGATAATTATAACATCTTATTTCTTTCTTATAAAAAAAAATGAATTCAAATTCAATATCAAATACTCCAAAATAACTGAATGTGGTCAAATTTTTGATCCAATACCACTATTTAATTTTATTAAAAATCCAGATAAAAAACTTAGAATACATGCTGAAAATACCCTGCTATTAATGTTTGAGCGAATACCATTGAAGTCAAAAAAAGATTTGAATGAGTTGAAATTTAAGAATTCATTAATGGATGGAATTTGTGATCCAAATCCCAATTCTAGAGAAATTTCAATTAAAATTTTAACACAATTAGAAAGTGATGTTCCTGATATTGTGTTACCTTGGATTATAGAAGCACTTGAATCTCCAAACTATGATAAAAGTATTTCTGTTGCCCGTTCTCTGGTGAAAAATAATAATCACTTAGTTGAAAAATTACCTGAATTTCTGCTTGCAGATCTTATCAATGATCCTGAATGGAGACTAAGATTGATCGGTATGACATTACTAAGAAAAATTAATATTAATGAAGATGAATTAATTTCAAAATTTAATTTAATCGAATTTATTAATGATCCAAATGTACAAGTACAAGTAGAAGTGTTAAAATTATTATCCGAATCATCTTATCAGATTCCTCAAAATATTATTTTTGAAAAACTATCACACCCTCAACAAGAAATTAGAGTAGCAGCAATTCAATGTTTAAATAATATAGATATAAAGAAAATTGATTTGAAATTAATATCAAAGATTATTCCTTTTTTGAATGATCCTAGGAAGTCAGTTAGGGCTTCAATGTTCGATATTATATCTAAAATCGGTAACTTTAAGAAACTATCAATTCCAATATTACCTATTTCAGAGGGATTGACAGATTCAGCAGAGTACGTGAGATTTTCAGCTGTAAACGCTTTAGAAAAATACTATAATGAATCCCCCAAAGCTTTAGATTTAGATGCTATTATTAATAAAATTGATGTTTCAAATATGGGGGTTGTATCCAGTATTATAACACTTCTGGGAAGATTATGGCATTTTAATCCCGAAAAAATATTGACAACCTTATTAATATATATAAAACTTGGAGATACGGAGGTAAAGCAAAAAATATCTTCAATTTTAACTCAAAAATCAGAGGATAAACCTCTTTTTATCTTAAAAAGACTGATAATCTTAGAAGATGACTCCGGATTCATATCAAAAGGTATTATATCAACTACTATTTCCAAAATTGCATCTAAACATCCTGTTGAAGTACTACTCTTTCTACATGACAATCTGATATCAGAAGATCCAAATATTGTCTTGAATGCCGTAGTTTCTTTAGAAACTTTAATAGAAACCAATATTGAAAGATTAAATTTAGTAGAAATCATGCAGATTTTAAAACCAGGTTTAGATCCTAAAATCAAAAAGGTGATTGCTCAAATAATCTCTAAAATTGCGAAAAAAAATCCAGTAATGCTTAAACCTGTGATGAACGATTTGTTAATA
>JAGXNU010000004.1:16353-27418 GCA_019894815.1 Promethearchaeota archaeon | reverse complement strand
AGGAATTGCTTCAGACATTATTAATTCTGATTAATAAGGAACAGAAATCGTTTATCATAAAACCAAGTGGAGGTTCTGGAGGAGCAGGAGTTTTAATTGTCTCTCAAAGTCAAAATAAAAAAGGTATTAGGAGTATTATAAAAACAAGTCAAAAAGAATTCTTTGATAAATTTGGGGATCACCGAAATCCTTTTCCGTATACAATACAAGAGCTAGCAGATTTTTGCTTAATTAATTGGAAAGGTGGAAAACACGCTTATGATTTAAGAATTTATGTTGCTCAAATAAGGGGGATCATCCAACCAATAGGAGGTTTAGCAAGAATTTCTCGTGGTTCCTACATAAAAGGGGAAAATAAACAAGAATTTGTTGTAAATCTAAGCGGCTTTAATGGCCAGATTGAGGTTACCAGAGGACTTGGTTTTTCAGAACCTAATGCAAGCATTCTTAATTTACAACGGGAAGATTTTGTTGACCTATTTTGCATAAGTTGCATTATATTTAAAAATATTGTCACTAATTATGAAAAAATTATCAGTTTTTCAAATTGGGAGAAAATAATTAAATTTCATTGATTGTAAATACTAATTATTTTAGGGTTTTTATTATTTTCAAGTTCCATGCAACTAACGTGGAAATATTGTTTTTTTAGACCTAAGAACTTCCCGTTAATCTTATTTCCCAATGTGAATTGATAGTTTTTATTTAGATCTTTATCTAAGATTGTTTGCTTACAAATTTGGCAATAATTCATTTTAAATCACCATAAATTTGATTATTGTCTAGATTAAAGTATATAAACCAAACAAAAAGAAGTCTAAGCTTTATTAGATTCAAGAAATTTTAATGAACGTCCAACTAAAATCAGTTCATTTTTTTTATGGGTGTGTCCTCCTTTGTTTATGACCAACCTATTTTCCTCTGGAAGATCTAAAACTTCGGCGTTTTCCTCAAAATTTATCATTTTAATAATTTTATCATTTCTACTATGAATTAACAATACCCTGATGCATAAATTTCTCCATTTTCCTTCAGGAATAGTCTTTTTGATTTGATTTATCATAATTGAAGGAGATAATTTTAGATTTTCCTCTCGTTTCGGAAATAGTTTCACACCCTTTAAAAAATAACTTAACATGACAATAACATTAAATCTTGGTAGATTTTTTCTGTAGTTTGAAATAGCAGATATGGCAATTATTTTGTCAATTGCCTCATTATTGAATCCACCACACAATATAGTTAATGCTCCAATACTAAACCCAACGCAACAAATCCTTTTTTTTTTTAAATCGTTATTTATTGATACCCATTTTAAGATTTTTTCAAAATCTTCAATCCTTTTCAAGAAATGACTTTTTCTTCCAACTTTATTTGATTTTCCGGTTCCTCGAGCATCATAAGAAAGGATCACATATCCAAGTTGTGTAAAAGGAAGAAAATAGTTCTGAAGTGATTCTTTCGTATCAGAAAATCCATGAGCTATAATTATGATCGAATTTTTATTATCTACTAGTTCTTTATCTTTTGATGACACAAGTAGAGCAGCTATTTCTTTTTTCTTATTTCTTACACGGTCTACCTCAATTCTTTCGTGATTTATTGCATAATCTTTTAATGTTAGGGAAATCCACCTATCATACCACAAATCTGCAAAACTCCAATATATTTCGAAGGGGGTATAGATAATCAAGAACGTTGTCGTAGATAAGATAAAGCAAGGTAAAAATGGATTTCCAAAAATATTCTGATTAACGTTCCAAATCAACATGGAAAAAATGACATCAAAATAGATTAAGATGCTCCGCTTTAGATTTTTTGTGATTACAATAACCACCAATAAGTTTTTATTATATTTAAAAAATAAAGAATAAAAAAGGGTTGATTATATCAAGAGTTCTATTTTTTTGCTTTATCAGGAGGACATCCGAAATCATTCCGAACTTTACATTCCCGTTTACTTGAGTTACCAGCACAAGGATCGCATTTAGCTTTCCGCATTAATGCTTCTACTTCACTGATTTCATAACCAAACTCTTCATCCTCAGTTTCATCTGCTAGCATATCATCTTCGATTTCACTGAGATCATAAATCACATCTTCATCCAAATTATCTTTCTCGTCATACAAATCGAGGACTTCGTCTCCGTCTTCATCACTTGTCCCCGTGGGAACTTCATCTTCTTCTGGTTCGGTTGGTGTTATCTTCTTTTTAGCCATTAAACTCACTATTCTCTAAATTTGAAATTGTTGATATAAGATAAAATGATATTATAAAATTTAGATTTTATTATTATTTAAAATTCTTTGAAAAATAGAAAAAGAGAGTTGTAAGTAATCTAATCATAAGATAGTACTTTCATGATATGTTCGTTTTCAATTACTTTAGTGTAAATTTTAAAAATATCTCTCAAAATCTCTTTTAGTTCATTTAAATCATAAAATTCATAATTCACTATATCAAAGTGGGGATAAATGTATTTGAATTCAATCTCAGGAAAGAATTCTTTTGAATTTAGTATTAGATTTAATTCCTTACATTCTTGTTTTTGTAAGTATAGTTCTTCTACTAAAGCATTAGTTAAGGCTTCGAAAAAATTTATAAGTTTTTCAATATCTTCTATTTTTATTTTATCAATCATCATTAATTCATGAAAGTCATATCTCAATTGGTACAAAAAATGATTAATTTTACCAATATTAGAAAGGGAAGATGGAAAATCATTTGGAATCGGTAATCTTTTTATAAAACTACCGTTATATCTGAGATAACCTCCTGCCATATGGAGACTTTGATAAAGGGTGTTAAAAAGATTATTCATAAATTCAGAGTTCATGATAGCTAACAAACAAAAGTAATCGTTAGTAGAGAATGATGATACAATAACTTGGTATAATCCTGTTATGTTGACATATATTCCTGGGTCATATACCCACGTTAATTCTTTTGCTATCTCTCTAAATATTAATTTTTCTGATTTGAGTAATTTCCACTTATCTTTATAATCATCATGATAAGTAAAATAAGATATTTTTAATTTATTTTTTGCGATCCTTATGAGCTTATTAAATTTTACATGATATTTTCCAAGATTTCCCGTGCCGATGAGAAGCAAATCTTGATTATTTTTCTTTTTTTCTCGTACATTTTTAAAGTGTTTAGCCCATTTTATAAATCCAAATGGTCTGTAGACTATTGTTAAATCTTGGAATTTTTCAAGTAATGAATTATAATTATCAAATACAAAATTTACTAAATCGATATTTCCAGATAATGGAATAACATGAGCTGGTAATTTCTTGAGAGAATTTTGAGATATTTTTTTCCATCTATCATTTTTGATCGAAATTGATAAGATCATCTAATCTGATAAAATCAAATAAATTTTCTTTTGCAAGACTCTTAATTTTGAGAGTTATGATTATAGGGTAAGCTGCTGCTGCTTTAAATATGGAAAGGGAAGATATATCAATGATTTGCTTTATGAGTGTGTCATTAACAATTTTTTTCCGAATTTTAATTCCATAGTCCGCTGCCAAAAACTTATTCGTTATAAGGAAGGACAAATATCCTTGATTTAGATCGAGTAATTCCATAGATTTTTCAATAAACAATATAGATAAGTCATATAACCCATAAGCGCTGTCAAATATCTTTAATTTGCGTTTATATTCCATATCTTCAATTTTTTTATTCTCTATATACGGAGGATTTCCTAAAATAATATCAAATGGTTTAATGTTAAATTTTAATAGATAATCAGAATGAAATATCTGAAAGTTAAGATGGGAATTCTCAATTATTGAATTTATATTATCTTTTATATTCAATTCTCGTAGTTCTAAATCTGAATGAAAATACCAAATCAATAATCTTGCTTTCGTAGCTAAAAGAGCACTTTTCTCAATTTCTACACCATAAATATTATGTTCAATTATATGCCGTTTAATTTCCTCTAATGAAAGGTTAATCGATAAGATTTTATATAATTCAAGCAAGAAGTTAGCCACACTTAGCAAAAATCTTCCAGAACCACAACTTGGATCCAAAATTTTCATTTGAGAAACGTGGTTCCACACTAAATTTTTAGTCTTCTCTTCTTGCTCACTGAAAAACTTCATTAAAGATAATTTATCGAATTGAACCGTAAAACTACTTGGTAACCACTCCATCTCCTTAATTTTATCACTAAAATAAATTTTAAATACATTATTAGTTACGAAATCTGCGATATATTGAGGAGTATAAACAATTCCATTTGTCTTGTTCCCACTTTGATTTTGAAGCTTATCTTCCTCATGTTTTTTTATGAAGTCTCTGAGGTATATGAAATGATTCACCGTAGATTTCTTTTTCATATTGCAATCGCAACTTTATTAGGAATGAGCATCTAATTTATTATAATCAAATTATATTATATAATTTCCTTCCATATATTTAGGTGATTTTTAATATGGTTGATAAATCTTGGTTAATCAAGCTAGTTCAAAACCCATTTCTCATATCCTCTTTAAAATTTGAAGAAATTTACCCGATTTTATTTAGAGCATGTGAAATCTTCAAGGAAGAAAATTTCATAATTGAGTTAAATCCGAATAGCAGTGAAGATTTTGGATATGTCATCGGGGATATCCATGGAAATTTACATTCAATAAATTACTTTACTAAATTAATTCAAGAAAATAATCCAAAATTTGTTGTTTTTTTAGGAGATATTGTTGATAGAGGACCGTATCAATTGGAGTGCTTAGTAGTAGTCCTCGCATTAAAAATCTTATTCCCTCGTAAAGTTTATTTACTAAGGGGAAATCATGAAACTATAGAAACAAACCAAGATTATGGATTTTATAAGCTATTTCTAACTAAATATCATCAATCTAGTAAATTTGGTTCGATTTTAATGGTTTATGAAGTGTTACCGCTCTGTTGTATTATTAATAATAAAATTCTGTGCGTTCATGGAGGAATTCCAAGTGATTTTAATGCTATTACCGAACTAAAAAATCGTAAAACTGCTAATCACACAAATTTAACACAGAATTTGAGAGATTCAATGTTTCAAATGATGTGGAACGATCCAAAAGAAGAAATACAAGGATTCTCAAAAAGCTTCAGGGGTGAGGGCATTAGCTTCTTTGGTGAAGATGTTTTTATTGATTTCATGGAGAAAAATAACTTAAGATACCTCATACGATCTCATGAATGTTTTAGTGAGGGATATCGATGGTTTTTTAATAAAAGATTGCTTTCAATCTTTTCTTCTAATAATTATCAAGGTGCTCTTAATCCGAATCCCGCATCTCATGCGGTTATTAGAGGAAAAGAGATCATCCCTAAGAACGTAAAAATACTATAAAATTAATTCCGGAAATAATTGCACGATTTCTGGAAATGTTCTTATGTGTTCTTTCCATCTATCGCTTGTATCTAATTCATTGGTTAGCATTTGAGAAACAATTAAATTTTCCGTGGGAACATACAAAAAAGCGTTAATTTTACTTCCCGTCTTTAACTCAACTTTTGTCTGAATACGTTCAAATAAACCTAAATGAACTCCCTCATAATTATCGAGCTGATTTAATTCTTCTTGAGATACGTCAAATTTTAACGCCCAAAATGAATCGTCTGAAGGAAGTACAACAGGGAACCAATATTTTCGAGGAAAGACTCTAGAATAATTATTTACTAAACAAGATTCTACATTTTGCTTGTCTTTCCAATATCCTCGAGTGATAAATGTTCCATAACCAATTACAGAAGCATAACTACGATTTTTTTTATCCGAACTCAAGATAGATACTTTTACATTATTTGTGAAGCATCTGGCTTTATAAACAAGAGATTATTACCTCTGATGAAAATCTCGTTGTATTTTGCTACAGGGCTCCCATCCATGATCTCGACAGCGTTTTCAAGAATCATATTCATATAAGCGTCGATCTCTTTCAATAAACCCTTGTATTCTGTCCCGTCTTTCAATCTGAGTATTATATCAGAATTTTGAGCAGCTTGAAGAATATGTAACGGATTTTTCGACCGTTGAGCTGTGTTATTTCTTTCCATTTTTTTTCAATCTCTTTTCAAAAATAAATCTATTATAATATAATAAAAGAATATTTTAAAGAAAAACTTTTTTGAATTAAAACCTTATCATCGCTTAAATTTAACACTAAATGGGATTTTTGATTGAGAGATCATCACATAATTAAAAAAAAAAACATAATTGAAAAGTATAACTCCTCGTTTGAACATTATGATGATAGATATAGAATCATACAGCTCAAAAAATACAAGTTCGCCTTTAAAGGGGCTAATTTTCAATCAAAATTAGTTTTAGATGCAGGTTGTGGCACTGGGCTTTTATATACCCATCTTTCAAAACACCTTTCTAAATTAAAATATTCTCGAACTAATTTTATCTGTCTTGATATATCTTTAAACATGTTAAAAAAAATTAAAATTAAAGAAGAATTTAAGAAAGAGAAAGCCAATTTAAGTTTGATATTATCAGATTTGGAAAACCTACCATTTAGAGAAAAATTTTTTGATCTTATCGTTTCAGTAACTTCTTTACAGAATTTACCAGATATTTTCCAAGGAGTTTCAGAGCTGATAAGGATAAGTAAACGAGGAACAGAATTTTATTTATCGATACTAAAAAAAGACACTCGATTGAAAAAGGTGATATCTAAATTTAAACCCTATTTCAATGATTTTATGATGATTAATAATGAGGAGTTAGAAGACTCCATTATTCAAGGAAAATTAATGTAAAATAAAAGACCTTAATTGAAGAATGAAGTCATTATATCTTGAACATTGCTCTGGATATTAAATTTCTTATTGAAATATTTCGACAAGTTTAGTATGTCTCGTTCGAGTAGGGATCGTGCATTTGGGTGGTCACTAGAGACCCATTGTAGCCAATCGATTATCAATATATGTCCTTTTTCATCGACTACGATATTAAACTCGCCTAAATCACCATGAACGATCTTTGCTTCTTGGTATATTATTTTCATCTGTTTTATTATTTTATTAAACATCTTTTCGGGTTTATTGAGATCTTTATGATATACTAATTCTTTTCCCTTCAGGTAAGACATGACGATCATGTGTCGGTTGTAAGCAATAGGTTTCGGCGTATCTAATTTTAATTTAAAAATTTCAGTTAGTGCGTCAAATTCTCTTCTTGCTGCTAATCTATTAATATATAACCAGGAAGAATGACTCCGTTCCCCTACTAAATCCCTTAATTGCTTTATCCTTTTAAAACTAGTACGTCCCATTCTAAATATTTTTAAAGCAAGAATATTTTCATCATCATCCATGCAACTATATACATCTGATTCTTTTCCTTTACCTAAAATAGGTCCTAATTGACTGATAACTTTTTTCTCAACTAAAGCATGAAAAGCTAAAACATCATAACCAATTGAGTTAAGTGTATAGCCAATTTTATATGAGGACGAATTTCTTATTATTAGATTATACTTATGTACTTTTTTTAAGCGAAAAAGTGTTTCCTCCAGTTTATAACGGGAGTAAAATCTAATGTTATCAATAGTGACATATTCAGAACGTTTCATTCCTATTTCAATTGCCATTAAGATTCTTAGATCCTCCTTTTCAAGATCTGTAAGCACTTTGGCCGCTTCGGACATACTATTACTCGTTTTTTTATTTATATTCAAATATTTAAAAAATACTTGCTATTATAGTAGTTTTTTTTAAAATGATATTAATGTAATTGAGATTATTCTTTCAGAAAATAAAAGTTTTGTAAGTTTTGATAAAAGAAATGAGTTTTGCTAAGTTTGGTATCTCAAATATACATGAGCAAATTGTCGTTATTATTAAAAATCTAATTAGATCTGCGAAATTAATAAGATAAAGAGATTCTGTTGACCCTACTTGAAATAAAAAAAGGAAAATCCCTTGTTGCAAGTAGACAATCATTCCTATAGAAATTATTATTCCTGAAAGAGAATTAATTAAGGCTGTAATCTCATATTCGTAGATAGATACCCCAATATTGATTAATAAAGCGATTAAAGTGAAACTTACCATAATTTTTGCGAAGTTTATCCAATTTAGGAAGTTTATTGAAGATATCGAAACATTTGAACCTATTTGTAACCAATAAAGTGATCCCCATAAATTTAACATCATCAATGTAGGTAAGATAAGTGAGATAAGACTCATCACAAAATAAAGTCTTATTGTTATAAATTTAGTAAAGACATATTTCTCTGCATCTTCTTCATGTTGTGCCGTTTCTAGCATGTTTTCCAATTTACTTTTGATGTGTGAAGGAAGATCTTTGGATAAAATAATCAATTGTAAATCAGAATCTTGAAAACTTGAAAATATATTTATCAATGAATCTTTTCCTTTTTCTAATTTATCTTTCGTGCTTTTAGGACCATTCCATAAAAAAGCTTTCTTTTGAGTCACATCTAGAAAAACACATAAGTCGTGGAACAATAAAACATGTTCTTCTTCAATCCAACTATTCTTAACTTCATTGAAGATATATGTCTTTAGCATCAAGTAAGTTAACTCTGATTAATTATTAATTTTTTCTATATATTTTAAGAGTTGTTCAATTACAAATAAAAATAAGTAAAAAATTTAATCTTCTTTTATTCTTGATTCGATTCCCGCCCATAAATCTGTAATATATGCTTTATAATTATCGATTTGTTCTTGAGAGAGAGAATTAAATCGTTTTTGTGCTTTAACATATTCTTCAATTGGTTTTCGTTTCGATGAATCTAGGAATTTCTTACTATCTCGTGAAAGGGTGAATTTACCTTCAAAGACTTCATAAAGTGGCCAAAATCCTGTTTGAACGGCTAATCTACCTATTTCAATAGATCTACGGGGTAGATATCCCCATCCTGGAGGACAAGGAGCAAGAATGTGGATATATTTTGGACCATATATATTTTTTGCGCGTGAAAATTTCTCATATATATCTAAAGGATAAGAAGCGATCGCCGTAGCTACATATGGAATACCATGAGCCTCCATAATTTTAGGCATATTTTTTTTACTACCAATTTTACCTCCTGGAGTGGTGGTACTGAAAGCACCTGGAGGAGTACTTCCACTTCTTTGGACACCAGTGTTCATATATGCTTCATTATCATAACACGCATAAATAAAATTTGTACCTCTTTCTACAGCTCCACTTAAACTTTGAATTCCAATATCCACAGTCCCTCCATCACCTGCGAATGCAACCACATTAATATCTTGATCAAGCCCCTTATCTTCAAGTGATGCTACAATCCCTGAGGCAGATGCTCCAGTAGTTGCAAAAGGAGTGTGCAGCACTGAAACTTTAGTTGTACAAAATCCTTGCATTCCGTGAAGGACTGTTAAACAACTAGCAGGAACGGTAATAATTGTTTTAGGTCCTAAAGCTTTAAGCGCAATTCTATAAATCAATGCCATTGAACATCCCGCACATGCTCTGGTACCAGGGTATATATATTCTTCTTCCGGTATGTCCATAATATTTACCAATTTTTATTTCGCCTCCTTAAAAAAAGTTGCTTCATCATAATCACTTAGTTCCTTCAACTTTAACCCTAAAAATTCAGTGGTTTGAGATATTTCTCCTGTTTTTTCTTGATCCAAAGCTCTAGTGACACCTTCAATGAGTTGTTCATTAGTTATATCTCTCCCACCTAATCCTACTATGAAACCTTTGATAAATGGATTTTCTTTCAACCCATATAAAGCAGATTTTAATTCATAGCATAAAACACCCTCATATCCATAGCCAATATCTCTATCAAAAACAACTATTGTTTTTTTGTCCTTTAGAAGCTCTCTTAATAGTTTAGCAGGATACGGTCTGAATAGTTTTAAACTAACCAGTCCTACTTTCAAACCTTTTTCTCTTAATTTTTTTAGAACTACTCGAGATTGGGAAGCAACAGAACCCATTGCTAAGATAATGATATCTGCATCGTCAAATTCAACTTTTTTGAATAATCCATTTCCATATGATCTTCCGAATTTATTTGCAAAATCATCATGGACTTCTTGAATTATTTCAATTGAATTTTCTAATGCTTTTTGAAGAGCATATCTGTATTCAAAATATCCCGGGACTATTCCTTCAGATCCTCTATCGCGGATATGTGGTGTTGTGACAGGATCTATACCCTTAACTTGAGAAACATCAGATAGGTTAATATGATGTTTTAATGGAGGTAAGAATTTATCAACTTCTTTTTGATCCTCTAACATCACGGGCATCATTGTATGTGACAGAATGTATCCATCATATGCCACTATTGCTGGTAAGTTTACTCTTCGATCTTCGGCAATTTTAAATGCTTGTATATTCGTATCATAAATTTCTTGATTATCTTCACACATAAATTGAATCCAACCAACATCCCTGATAGTAATGAAGTCTGAATGGTCAGTCCAAACAGACCAAGGAGCACCTAAGCTTCTTGTAGCCAAATTTATAATTATTGGTAATCTATTTCCGGCAGTCCAAGGTAACATCTCATACATTAATTCTAATCCATGAGATGATGTAGCAGTTCCAACCCTAGATCCTGTTGCAGAAGCCGCAACACAAACTGCGAGAGCAGAGTGTTCTGATTCTACTTTTACAAATCGCGCATTCATTTTTCCATCATTTATAAATTCTGCGATTTTTTCTACTACTGGACTTTGGGGTGTAATTGGATAGGCGGCAACAACTCCTACTTTCACTTGTCTTAATGCATGAGCTGCTGCATAATTTCCTGTTAAAATCCTTGATTCTTTCTTTGTTTCTTCTACAACATTATTAATCAAAGTCAATCGATTTTCACCTCTTTCATGCTAATTGCTTCTACGGGACATTCTTCCATACAAATACCACATCCCTTACAATATTCTAAATCTATCTTGGGAGGAATTGTACGTGTAACTACAGCCTCAGGGCAATAAAGCCAGCAATTAAAACAAGAGAATTTACCCGATTTTACGGGTATGCATTTGTCTAAATTAATAACTGGTTTTTTTGAACTCCAAGTACCAGTTCTTCCC
>JAGXNU010000004.1:0-16343 GCA_019894815.1 Promethearchaeota archaeon | reverse complement strand
AAATGTAATAAGTATTGAAATAAAATTCCTTTGGAAATAATCCTTAATGTTTGTCTTTATAAATAAATCATGTTAGTTTTTAGAAATATATATATATTTAAGGTTTTCATAATCTTTTTGATTATTTTATTAGGATTAATAATTTCTTGAGGATGTAAAAATGGTGTATGATAAAGAAGAAGTTAGGGAGAGATTTAAAGATCTATTTGAATATTCATTAGAATTAATATATGTCAATGATCTTAATGGAAACTTCCTTGATGCTAATGATATTACTTTAATAACTCTTGGATTCACCCGTGAGGATATCCCAAATATATCCTTTATAGATTTGCTCGATCAAGAGAACCTCATAAAAGCATATAAGTTTACGAAAGAAATTCGTAAAACGGGAAGACAATCTCAATGGAGCGAATATAAAATTAAAACAAAAGACGGAGATTATGTTTTTATAGAGACTTATGGAATTCCACTTAAAAAAAATGGTAAAATTTACGCTGTATTGGGGATTGGTAAAAATGTCACAGAACGCAAAGTTGCAGAGTTAAAACTGAAAGATTCTGAGGAGATGTTTAAGACAATTTATAAAGAAGGCCCAATTCCCGCTTATACATGGCAAAAATTAGGAAATGATTTCATTCTAATTGATTTCAATAAAGCAGCGGAAGAAATTAGTAAGGAAAATGTCAAAAATTTCATAGGATTTAAAGCTTCTGTAATATATGAGGATCGCCCTGACATTTTAAATTACTTAAGGTTGTGTATGGGTAAAAAAGAATGTATTAGTGCAGAGATAAAGTACAAATTTGAACTCTCAGATGAAGAAAAATACATGTTAGCATATTTTGGATATGTTAATCCTGAATTGATTGTGGAACATGCTGAAGATATTACCGAACGAAAAAAAGCGATTTTAAAGCTTCAAGAATCTGAGGAAAAATATAGAGAGATGATTAATAATTTGGATGTGGGTTTTTATCAAGTCACTTTAGATGGAATCATGTTAAATCATAATCCTGCTCATAATAAAATCATGGAATATGATCCCTCGGAAAGTTTAATTGGAAAAAACGTGCACATGTTTTGGCAATATCCTGAACAAAGAAATGCATATAAAGAAAATCTACTTAAAGACGGTTTCTCTCGGAATTATGCTTGCCATGCAGTAACACTTACTGGTAAAAAAATTATTGTAGAACTAAATTCTCACTTAATTTTAGATGTTGAGGGAAATCCTATCCGAATTGATGGTACTTTTATAGATATAACTGAGAAATACATGTTAAGTGAAAAATTGCGAGAATCTGAACGAAAATATCGATATTTATATGAAAATACTCCATTTTCAGTTGTATTGATTAATTCTCAGGGTATAATAGAAGATTGTAATCCAATAACCGAAACGATGTTTGACAATAATAGAGATGAATTGATAGGTAAAAAAATTCATAAAACGGATGTATTTTTTCCCCCTGACCTCACGAAAATTATGGATTTATTCAAGCGATTTTTAAAAGGAGAGAAATTACATAGATTAGATATTCGAGTTCGTAAAAAAGATGGTACATTAATATGGGTAAATTTGCAGGCTTCTACAATGAAAATTGGAGGGGAAACTTATGTGGAAGCTCTTTTTACAGATATTACTACTAAAAAAGAGGCTGAATTATTAGTTAATGAAGAAATTAGAAAATTAAAGGAATTAGAAAAGATTCGGAAGAATTTAATTTCTCGAGTCTCTCATGAATTAAAAACACCTCTCGTTTCCATAAGTGGAGGTACCGAATTATTATTGACCGCATATTACGAAGAGTTTTCCTCTGAAGCAATAGATATTCTAGAACTTATTGAAAAAGGAGGAAGGCGATTAAAGCATCTTGTAGATAGTTTAGTAGATATCTCGAAAATTGATTATGGAAAATTTGAACTAGAGATAAATTCAGAGGACCTGAGTGAAATTATTAGGGAATGTAGCCGTGAAATAACATACTTATTAAGAAATCGTAAGATTAACTTGAATCTTTCTATACCAGATAGCTTGTACATAAAAATAGATCGAATCCGGATGGAACAGGTGATTATAAACTTGCTCTCAAATGCAATCAAAAATTCGCCACCCGATGGAGAAGTAAATGTTATCTTGAAAAAAAATGATGATTGGGTCGAGTTTATTGTATCGGATATGGGGATTGGATTAACAAAAGAAGAAATGAACTCATTATTCACACGTTTTGGTAAAATAGAACGATTCGGTGAGGGTTTTGAGTACTTGGATATTCAAGGGTCGGGTTTAGGATTATTTATTGTAAAAGAAATTGTTGATCTGCATTTAGGAGAGATAAAGGTCATATCAGATGGAAGGAATAAAGGTGCTAAATTCATTGTGAGATTACAAATTAATTAATGCAATTTTTAAATTCAAAGAATTTTAGCTAAATGATATCCTTCTTCAATCAACTCATAATTAAGAACTCCTAACTTTTCACCTAATCTATTAAGAACAACTTTTTTTAAATTTGTAAGATTTAAATCGGGAAATGCTTTAGAAAGAAGACCTAGAATAGGAGTGTTTATTATAGGATTTCCATCAATCGTTAAGTCTTTATCGAGAGCTAACTTGCTTATATCCGCTACAACGATTTTAGTCTCATCGCTGAAATTATATTTTTTGGAAAAAAATTCCGGTTCTTTATCCGAGTTGATTATAAAAATTCCATTTTTATGTAGAGACGAGATGATTTCATAATCCAATACAGTTTCATCAAAAACAATTAGAATATTAGGATGCTGTATTTGTGCTCTATCCCAAATTTTATGTTTTCTCGACAATTTTGCATATGCTTGAACAGGAGCACCCCTTCTTTCAGCACCAAAAGAAGGATATGCGTGTACGTCAATAAAGTTTCCACTCATATACGCTGCTTCAGCTATTATCTCACACGCAGTAACTGCACCCTGACCGCCTCTCCCTAAAATAATTAGAGTTATTAAATCATTTTCTGGACTGATTTCATTCATTATTGTTCTAACTTTGTAAGTTCCTATTAGAGTATATTATTGTATATGAAAGAGGCTTTTCAATAAAAAATTTCGGTAATTAAAATAGAATCAAATTTTATAATACATTATTCCCATTTCTTATTACAATAATCGAAGAATATTTTATCATGAAAACTGGAACAGGATTTTTTGAGGGAAGAGAAAACAAGAAGTTGTTCTATCAATACTGGTTACCAGAAGATAAGGATATCAAGGCATATATAATAGCACTTCATGGATGGGGGACTCATTCCGATAGAATGAAAGTGCCTGCTGAATACTTTACTAAAGAAGGATATGCTATTTATAGTTTCGATTTAAGGGGTCATTGGAGAAATGATGGAGGCGTTCCTGGACATATTGATAGCATGGATCATCTTCAAAAAGATATCGTTCTTTTTATGGATATTGTAAAATTGGAAGCTAGTGAAAAAAAGATTTTTTTGATGGGGCATTCATTTGGTGGATTAGTTTGTTTGTTATATGCGATTGAACATCCAAGTTTACCTGGAGTTATAGTTTCTTCTCCAATGATTCGCTTGGCTAAAAATTTTTCATTTACCAAGAAGCTTGGTAATAAAATAGCGGCACCCTTATCAAAAATTTCTCCTAGTAAAACGATTAAAATGGTGATTGATCAGAACCTCTTAACCAGTGATCTTAAAATCTTAAGAAGTCATATTGCAGATAAGAAGAAAATAGATTTTATATCATTAAGAACTGCTGCTGAAATGGAAAGATCTATGAAGTGGGTAATGGAAAATGTTTCGAGATTTTTATGTCCTATTCTAATTTTACAAGCTGAAAAAGATAAAATAAATGATAATGAAGCTACAAAGAACTTCTATGAAGGGATTAAGAGCCAAGACAAGAGATTACGACTGTATGATGGATTCCTTAATGAATTGTGGAATGAGAAGGGTCGCGCACAAGTGTATAGAGATATGTGGGTCTGGCTAGAAAAACACAAGTAAAATTTTAAATCAAGGATATTTTTCATATAAGTTTTTAATAAATTCTTCCATTTCTTTTTGTGATTTCTTTTGATATGCAATTTCTCCACATTTATCTTCTAAATCATACCATCGCTCAATCATCTTATTGTTCATTAAGGTAAGAGATGATTTGACCAAGAACATGAACGATTCCATTCTTTTACTAAAGGTTCTAATGAATTTTTTAGTTTCTATCTCTAATTTATCTGGAGAAAATATCCTTGTTGGAAAATTGAGATTCTTTAGTTCTTCCAATCCAAATTCATCCGCTGTAAATAATATATTTTTTGCATATGACAATCCAAATGATAATAGCGGTAAAATGGTAGCACCTGTTTGAGGATATATTGAAATAGCTATTTCTGGCATCCTAAAGAACATTTCTTCCTTAGGTTTATCTGCAAAAATTCTTAAATCAGAAGCCATTATCAATTCCATTCCATATCCTATGGCTGTACCTTGAACTTGCACGACAATCGGTTTTTTCATTAGTAGCATGTACTGCGTATTTTTCCTTCCATATATTCTCATGCTCTCTAAATATTCCAAATCTCCTGGAGTTGTACTTTTTATATCTATTCCCGAACTAAATACTTTATTCCCCGTGCTTTTCAACAGAATACACTTCACTCTCTCGTCTTGATCCGCTGTTAGGAGAGATTCATGAAGTTTTTTCATTAGTGGTAAATTAAATGAGTGGGCTGCTTTTGGTCTATTTAAAGTAATCTGTGCAACTCTTCCCTTAACCTCGTAAAATAAGATCCTATCATCCGACATGCTTTTAATCACTTTATTATATGATATTGTTAAAAACACGTGGAACTATAAAAACTTTAATAGAAAGTGAATAAAGCTGTAGTTGAATGAGTCAATTATTAAATCTGTAATAATTAGAATAAATTTCTAATAAATAATTATACTCCACGTATATTTATTTCAATAAAAATAATTGATGATAATAATGACGAATAACATTACTTCTGAGGATCTTCAAATAAAAAACCTCACCCCCATGATGAAGCACTGGTTCAGCGTGAAGCAAACTTATAAGGAAAAATATCCTAATCACGTGATTGCGTATAGAATGGGAGATTTCTATGAATTTTTCTATGATGATGCTGTTAGAGTATCAGCTCTATTAGGAATCACTTTAACTCAGAGAAAAATAGGTTCTGACGCGTATCCGTTAGCAGGGATTCCTTATCACGCAAGTAGTTATATTAAAAACCTAGTTAACTTGGGACAAACAGTTGTTGTAGTTGATCAATTAGAAGATCCTACCACGGTGAAAGGGAGAATAGTAAAGCGAGGTGTCGTCAGGATAATGTCTCCTGGAACCATAATAGAACCTGATATGCTTAATTCACAGGAAAATAATTATTTATGTTCTCTAATCAAGGAAAGGCGCGGTTTTGGGATAGCCTTTGTTGATATATCGACTGGAGAATTCGTGACCACTGAATATCTATCAAAACATGATGATCCTCAAGGAAGGATGTTAAGTCTCTTTTCACAATATGATCCAGTTGAAGTTATTATTCCATCTGAACTAAAGAAGGACGAGAAACTCTTTTTAGTATTAAACGATTTAACTAATGCCTTACTCAAATCGTACGACGATTTTGCCTTTAATTTTGATAATGCATATAGTTTAATTACACGGCATTTCGAGATATCTAACCTTGAAGGTTTTGGGATTGAAGATAATAAACTCGCTATTCAAGCCAGTGGTGGATTGCTTGCATTCTTGAAGGAAACTCAAAGAGATATTCTTCCCAACATTTTTAAAATTAACTCTATTCAAGAAGGAAGTATACTACATCTTGATTATGTTACCCAGAGAAATTTAGAACTTGTATCTTCTTTGTGGGAAAAAGGTAAGGATGTGACTTTATTTTCGATTTTTAACCTTACCCATACTCCCATGGGAGCCAGATTACTAAAAAAAATCATGTTACAACCACTCACTAATATTGAAGAAATTAATGGACGACTATCCATTGTACAAAAATTTAAGGATGACGTGTTCTTAAGATCTGATTTAAGAGAAGAATTGAAAATATTGGGAGATTTAGAACGTCATATTAATCGCATTAATTACTCAAACAATTCTAATGCTCGGGATTTAATCCATATTAAGAATTCTTTAGAAAAAATTCCTAAAATTAAAATTTTGTTGGAAAAATCAAAGATTCCAGAAATTGATGATTATTTGAAAAATATCGATGAGTTCCGAGAAATTAGAAGTTTAATTGAAGTTTCAATAAGGGATGATCCACCAACAACCATAAAAGAAGGAAACATGATCAAATTTGGCTTTGATGAAAAAGTTGATGAATTAATAGATCTCTTGCAGAATGGAAAAAAATACATTCTCGATTATGAGGAAGAGCAAAAATCACGATTGAAATTGACAACAGGAATAAAAATTGGGCATAATAACATATTGGGGTATTATATTCAAATAACTTTCAATACTCTAAGAAATATATCTAAGATACCAGATGAATATGTCGAGCGACAAACATTAAAGAACGCCAAGAGATATACTAGTGCTGAATTGAAAAAGTTGGAAGAAAAAATTGTAGTTGCTGAAGAAAAAATAAATGATCTAGAACATGAAATTTACAGCAAAATTCGAGAAAAAGTGGTAGGAAAAACTATTAAAATATTAGAAACTGCCAAAAGCATTGCATTTATTGATGTTTTATCTTGTTTTGCTGAAATTGCTGAAAAATATAATTATTCACGTCCAATTATTTCTCATGATGATAAAATTATCATCAAACAAGGAAGACATCCTGTAGTCGAGCAGATTAATCTTACAGATCAATTTATTCCAAATGATTGCTATTTAGATACAAAAAAAGAGCAGATATTAATAATCACTGGCCCGAATATGGCAGGAAAAAGTACGTACTTGCGGCAAGTAGCATTAATATGCATCATTGCTCAAATGGGATGTTTTGTGCCTGCACAATCTGCTAAAATTGGTATAGTTGACAAAATATTCACCAGAATTGGTGCATCTGATGATTTAGCTCGTAGATTAAGTACTTTCATGATTGAAATGACTGAAACAGCAAAAATTCTTCATAATTCGACGCAGAAAAGTTTAATCATCATAGATGAATTAGGAAGAGGAACGAGCACGAGCGATGGACAAAGTATTGCAATGGCTACACTAGAAAAATTGCATGAGATAAAAGCTAAAACTCTTTTTAGCACTCACTATCATCAATTAACTGAAATTGATATGCCTCGAATTAAGAATTATCATTTAGATATTATTGAGAACGATGATGGAAGCATTAACTTTATTAGAAAGCTGAGAACTGGAAGTACAGATAAATCATATGGAATTCACGTTGCAAAATTAGCGGGGCTCCCAGATGATGTAATTATTCGCGCTTTTGAAATTCTTGACCAAATTGAAGATAAGGATCCATTCAAAGCTACTGTAAAAGAAAACGGGAATGGAATTGGAAAAGGAAAATACCATGAGAAATATGTAGAAGAAAAGAAAATAGAATTAGAAAAACTAACCATTGAAGTCCAACACAAGTTAGGCGAATTAAATAAGTGTGAGGAAGATCTAAGTGAAAAGGAACGAGATTTGGGAAAAAAAAGTTATGAATTAGAGGAAATAAAAAAACAACTCGATATGAATTTAAAGCAAATCATAAATACTAATATTGCTGAAGAGAATCTTTCTAAAAAGAAAAAATATGTTCAAACAACTTTATTCAACCCCATCAGTACTATAGATAAATCCCTTAAAAATGTCATTGAGGAATTTAATAAAATCGATCTCAATTCAATGACGCCTATCGATGCAATGAAAAAGTTAATTGAACTTAAAGAATTTCTAACAAAATCATAACCACATCTGAATTGCTGGTATTATTGATACTATTACTGCAGTATAAGCGTAATAAGTAAAAATAGTTGTAAGTACAAACCTTCTTATCCACATTTTTCTTATTCCTTCTTCAAGGTGTTCAAAGTAAATTAAATATAAGAAACTCATATACATTAGATGAGAAGGTTGCAAAGCTTTCCAGAATATGGAGTCTAAAGGTGTTAAGCCTTGAATTCCAACATCACTGTGAGCCCAATTATATAACATCTGACCAAGGAAATCTGGGAAGATTACATAAGGTAGACATACAATTGTAAAAGGTATGAGATAGTATATTAAATCTTTAAATTTGATTTTCTTGCTTAATAAAATTACAGGAAGAAATAAGAATCCATTAATTTTGAAAGTAGCTAGCGTGAAAAATATACCTGAAATCCACTTTTTATTTTTCTCTAAAAAGTCATAAGAAAGATATAGGAATAAAAAAATGAGGAAATTCGAATTACCATACCAACAATCAATTATATACCCAACAAGCATGAAAGTAAAGAAAATCAACATATCTTTTTCATTCTCAAAACGATCATAGCACCTAATCCCTACAAAAATCACTAACCCGACACTTAAAACATTCCATATTAGAAGACTTATTGGCAAAAATTCGGATGTAAACCATCCCATTGGAAGAAAAATGAAGTACCAGAAATATAAGTAATATGGTGGCCATTCAGGCATCCAAGAAGGAAGTTCCTCTAGTGGTATATAAAAGTCTATTAATCCATTTTGCTCATACCCTAATATGAGTAATTTAAAATCAATATCTTTACTTAGAGCAATTAAATCTGGAAATTCGATATAATAATTTAATATTCTGATGATTGTAAATAAAATTACAATTGTGAGACATCCCCCAATGAGAAGAAGATGTGCTAAATGAGTTCGAGGACCTTCCATGGTTATTCGTTCTTTTCGGAGCTAATATGTAAATACTTAAGATAGTTTATTAAAACAAGTATAAAAGAATTACTTTGTTCAACAAAATTCTTCTTTATTGCATCTTGTACCTTTTTTCTCTAATTAAATTATTTAAACCTTAATAGTGCATTCTTTTAAAAAATAAGATATGCTTAGTAAATAACAATGTTATTAATTAAAATTAATAGGAACAATGAGACCTAAAATACAAAAGCTACAAGATGCAGATAAAATAGCAGCTGGTGAGGTTGTTGAACGTCCCGCTAATATTGTGAAAGAATTAGTAGAGAATAGCATCGATTCAGGGGCGAATGAAATCCGTATCCTCGTGAAGAAAGCAGGAAAATCTTCAATACAAGTTATTGATAATGGTATTGGAATTCATCCCGATGAGATCGAGTTAGCATTTCAAAGATATACTAGTAGTAAGATCAGAACCATTCAAGATCTTGAAAACCTCACTACTTTAGGGTTCAGAGGTGAAGCTCTGGCAAGTATCGCTGCTGTTAGTGAAGTTGAAGTTACATCTAAGATTAAAAATTTAAAGACGGGAGTCAGATTGTCGATAAATGGAGGGATAATTACTGAAAGAAAAGAAGTGTCATGTCCAATCGGAGTGAATATCAAGATCAATAATTTATTTTATAACACACCAGCAAGACAAAAATTTCTAAAAAAGGATAATACGGAATTAGGTCATATTACAGACATTATACAACGATACTCGCTTGCATATCCAAGCATACATTTTATTTATTTAAACAATGATCTTACTATTTTAAATTGTCCTGCATCTAATGATCTGAAAACTACAGCATTTCATATCTATGGGAAAAAAGTAGCTCAAGCATTAGAAGAGATTAAACACGACGAACCCAATTTTAACTTATTTGGATTAATTGGAGGAAGAGATATTGCTAAAAAAAGCAGGAGTCAATCAAGTTTTTTCCTTAATAGAAGATATATCATTAGTGATTTATTATATCGGGCTGTACAGGAAGCTTATAAAGGAACCCTCATGATTAGCACCTTTCCTTTTTTTATATTATATTTGGAAATAGACCCTTCCATAGTGGACTTTAACGTGCATCCTAAGAAATTAGAAGTAAGATTTGAAGATGAACAATATATCCATAATAAAGTTTATTCTATTTTGCGTGGGTTTATTGAAGAGAAATACATGAAAGCTGAAGAACTTTCTTCTACAGATTTGAAGTCTTACATATCTACCGATAAGACCATGACTGAGAGAAAGGTTCAAGATGATCAGGATCAAAAAATAGATATAGAACCAATAATGGAGAAATCAGTTCAACTTCAAATTACGGATCATATACAAGATAATAAAGAGGGAATCCCTGAAGCAGTTATTAGAGAGAAACACGTAATTGCGAAAAATTTTCCTAAATTAAGATTGATATCTAAAACGGGACAATTAAGCAATAAAATATATGTAGTTCTAGAAGGAGTAAATCAAGAGGGTGAATCGGGAATGTACCTCTTGGATCAGCATGCTGCTTCCGAACGGATAACTAAGGAATATTTTATTGAACAATATGAATCATCAAAAAAAAGCAGGCAAGCCCTAATAATACCACTAACCGTTGAGGTTTCTCCAAGTGAAAAATTTTTTTTATTATCAAATATCAATGAAATTAAGAAGCTTGGATTTGACTTTGAACATTTTGGGGGGAATACGTTTATATTGAGAGAGATTCCAGTAATTGTAGAAAAAACAATTAAGGCAAATATCATTAAAAACATCATAAGCGATATTACAGAAATTGGTAAGGATCGTAGTTTCTCAGAAGTAAAGGAAAAAATTATCAATTATCTAGCATGCCACAAAAGTGTGAGAGGAGGAGATGATTTGAATTTAAATGATATTCGTAAACTGATAACCGAACTATCTAAACAAAAGGATCCATATCATTGTGCTCATGGTAGACCCACATTGAAATTTATATCCTTTAAAGAGATGGATAAGTTATTTAAACGATTAGGATAAATGATCTTTTTTATATTAAAAGTTAAATAATATTATTTCTATTTTTATGTTAAAATTGACTTGATAGTTAATGCCAGAGAAAAGTAATAACAACGAAGATGTGAATGACAGTATCTCCAAAACATCTCAAAAACTTGAGAAATATGAGATACTTTCTCGTATCTCAGATTTAGAGATATTAGAGAGAAAAGCATCAATGATTGGAAACTACGATGACTCCATTCAATATGCTGAACAAATCATTAGACTCTCAATTAGAGGTGATTTACCAGAGCATATTAAAGAACAACAGAATTTCTTAAATAATATCGCAGAAAGAGTACATAAAGAGTATACAATAGAAGAAATTCATTCAGTTGGGAATGGTATCAAAAAAATATATGAAATTTTAATAAAAGGAGAAAAAATTCGAGAAGCACATAGCATCTTAAATGATTTTAAGAATAATTATAAGGATGTTTCTTATTTTAATTCTATACCATTAATTCAAGAACTTTTATCACGAGATACTCAATTATGGATTTCTTATCAATCAACTTTACAAGAACTTGAAAGTTATCACGATATAGATAGTCAAAAAGAAGATTTTAAGGCTGAACTTGAAGAAATTAAAAATTTTCTAAACCGAATGTAAACTTGGTTGAAATCTAAGTTAATTTTAAGCTTTTGAGAAAGCTATTCCTTCAATACCTTGTATTCCTTCTACTTGTCCGAATAATTCCTCGATTTTGTCAGTACCACCCCATTCCTCAGGATAACGCACTCTAACTCTTGCTTTTTCAAGACCAAATGCTACAGGATGGATATCAAAATTTTCAATTATACAAGTATCTGGAATAACGGCTTTTAATTTACTAATGAGTTCTTCAAAATCCACATCCATATCTTCAGGAATTACATCAATTAAAGCTACGAATTCTCCCATTTTAATCGCAATTAATCTGTATTTTTTTTATGGTCCCTCAAATTCACACTTCAAGCATTTATACGTATTCCCCGTAGTACGACAACGTTCACATCTCCAGATGGTCACATCTCCACATTGTGGACAAGGAAATCTTACAGCGTTCTCGTAAGGAGTAATTGGTTTGTTACAACTGAAGCAAATATTTTTTTTATATGTGGACATTTTTCTATGGTTATGATAATTTTGATATTATAGGATGATTTAGTAAATTACATCTGACTTTAATTATTTTCGGTTTTAGATTCTAAATTAATCGGTGCCCTTATACAACTCAAACATTCTTTTTGTATTATTAAAAGTTAATTAAACTTTAAATTCATAAACAACATAATTAAAGTATACAAATTTTCGTAATATTCTTCAAAATTGATAATTTAACAAAAAAAGATGAATCTGGATGCCCGAAAATAAAGTAAAGAAATATTTCTCTCTTATTGAGGCATGGGCTTGGTGTGACATATGTAATGATATGGTTGCGTTAAAACTAAATAAGAAAGAAATTATTGATGGCTTAAAAATGGGGATGTATACTAAGGAGTACAAGCACGTGAATAAGTATCCTGATCATGAGGATGCAGAAGACCTTTCAGCCCAAGAACACGCAATTTATGTCTATATCAATGATAATTATGACATCACGGGTGTAAAATCTTTTTTTGGAGATTCTCCAAGCATGGCGGATATCGGTGCCGCAGCTATTCAAGCAGGTGTAGAAGTCAGGATCCCAGTTGTTGTGAAGGATGTACCTGAAATGAGCGTGCATTTAGGCATGCTTACCATGGAAGAATACAAGTTATTAAAAGTATGTGATGGAATGTGTGCCGTGGAAGAAGTTGCATCAATTGTGCAGAAGTCAATCGATGAAGTTGATAAAATGCTTGATAAAATGAGAAAAAAAGGTTTAGTTAAGGTAATACGTAGGTCAAATGCGTAATTTATCTATTAAGAAAAACTATACAGAATAAATTTAGCTGTAATTTACTTTTTTTCCTTCATCTATACCAAGATGTAATGCTTTAATGTTTATATCCGGATCCCTTAACCAATCTTTTATTACTTCTTCATAATGTCCCACATCGATAAAAGGAATTTTTCCAGTTGGAATGGCATAGCCAAGCATGAAAATGTTAACCATTAAATTTGAATTTAACTTATTTAGACAGATTTTTGTAGCATTAATTGTATGTACATTATTTGAATATTCTTTTAAAATTTCTACGATTTTATCCAATTGAGGGTAAGCTTCTAAATCTGCTGTGATCATCACTCCTGGAATGTCATATTCATTCAAAACAAAAGTAGTTTTCTGAGAAGCAAAAATACCTCTCCTTAAAGTTTCCACGGGCTCTAAACAGATGTATAAATCAGCATCACCATAACAAATCAAGGGTGATTGAAGGTTTCTTCGTTCATCCTTGAAAATTTTTTTTTGGTATCGAGTATGACTAGTAATAGCTCCTTCTCTTTGTGCGAGCCCGTGCATTTCGCTTCCAAAGACTCGCTCAACATCAGATTTTTGAGCAGCAAACTCTATCAATCTCTTAAGTGTTATGACCCCTTGACCTGCAGTTCCTGCTATTACAATGTTTATTATATCTGTTTCTATTGGTTTCATATTTTCCAAACTCCTATTTTTAATATTATTGTTTATTAATGCCGGAATGGCACCTCCTCACATAATAAGTTTAGGGTAGATTTATGTATCGCTCCATTAGGACAGATTTGATAGCAGACTCCGCATCGAATGCATCGATCATCATCAATTTGCATGGTCTCATATCCGTCTATTTCTACTCTCCTGATAGCTGGGCAACTAAGAATCCTGCTGCATTCATGACACATTTGACATCCTGTTATATGATATATTTCTTCTTGGACTTTCTTACCTTGACTTTCTATTCTTCTTATCTGCTTCATCCTATATCTATGTGCTTGTAAACCACACTCTCTTTTAATAATAATCACTTTCAACCCTTTGGCATTTAAAGCATCCTCGATAGATTTAGTCAACTTTTTCGGATTATAAGAATCCTCTACGCGCAACCATGGTACTCCCCAAGTTTTACATACTTTTTCTATGGAAAAATCCTTATTAATTAAATATCTAAGAACGTCATTTTGGTGACCCGTCATTGCTGTCCACGCGTTATCAAAAATGATTAATAAAATATTTGAATTATATCCAATCGCTTCTGCGAGAGGTGATAATCCAGTGTGAAAGAAAGTGGAATCACCAATCATTGCAAGGACTTTTTGATCGGTTTTTGTAGACATTCCAATAGCCGCACTCAATCCTCCCGACATGCATATGATTAAATCGCTACATTGTTGAGGAGGAAAGAAAGACATCACGTAACACCCTATATCTCCACAAACTACGGTATTTTCTAGTTGATTAGTAGCTTTTAGAATGGAATAAAGAGTAGCCCGTTCTGGACATCCTGCACAAAAGGTAGGAAATCTGCTGGGTATCATTTCTTTATATGAATTGAAATAATCTATTGCTTTAATCATCTGTTCGTTCGGCTTTTTATGAAAAATATTAGCAAGAGTCGTAGCTACTAACCCGGTTGAAAATTCATTAAATTTAGGGAAATACTCGCTTCCTATTATTTCTATATTCATTTTTTTAATTTGAGCTATTTCAGAAATTTTCATTTCTAAAAAAGGTTCTAATTCTTCGATGATGATGATTTTTTCCAGATCTTGGATGAAATTAGTAATTTCTTGGTAATTCAATGGATAGATCATCCCCAATTTTAAGATTGGTACATCATAGAGCTGCAATTGAAGTAATGCTTCCATCGTGTATCCAAATGGCATGCCACTCGTGATGATTCCAATCTTGTTATCACCAGGATAGATTTTATTTAATCCTAAATCTGGAATGGCTTTCCTTAATCGTTCAATCCTTTCATATAATCTCACGTGATTATTGATCGCGTGAGGTGGTAAGGAATTGAATTTTGGTATGTTTCTAATGAATTCCCCCTTTCCTTTGCCTTTAATTAGAGGTTCAAGTTCCACAAAACCTCTAGAATGTGCGCTTCTTGTGGAAGTTCTTAAATTGATTACCAAATCATATTTCTCTGACAAATCAAATGCTAATTTAACCCATTCCTTACATTCTTGAGGAGTATGTGGTTCTATTGTAGGTAAATGAAGCATCCAAGCATAAAATCGCTCATTTTGTTCTTGATGTGAACCCAAAGAACCAGGATCTGAGCCAACACCTATTACCATAGCACCAGGATTAGGCCCATTTAAAGCTATCACGCTCAAAGCATCGCTGGCAACATTTAAACCAACATGCTTCATGGGATTAAAAGCTCGAACTCCAGTCCAAGCAGCTCCAGCACAGGAAGATGTAGCTACTGCTTCATTTACTGCCCATTGATGTACCAAATACTCCTTTAAATCAGGACTTTCTCTAAGAACTTGATGAAAATATTCACCAATATCACTGGTAGGAGTACCGGGATATTGGGATATGTACGATACTCCTGCTTCAAGACAGCCCCTCACTAAGGCTTCATTGCCAAGCATGAGAACTTTTCCGTTTTCATCGATAAATCTTCTATCACTTTTCAATAAATTACACCTTAAAAACATGCTAAAATTATTAATTCAAAACTGCTGACAACAAAAAAATCTTATGATTATGAATTACGAATAACCGTTTTGAAAATTAATAATTAAAATGTTTCATATTTGCATGTAATATGTCTGATCAAAAAATATTTTATAAACACTGGCCAGAAGGAGTTCCTAAAGAAATTGATATTCCAGATAAGACTTTGATGGATTTTCTTGAAGACTCGGAAAAAAATTATCCTAACAATATTATCACTTACTTCATGGGATTTGAACTTACATACTCAAAATTACTAGACATTGTGTATCGTGTAGCAACTAAGCTCAACGATCTTGGAATAAAAAAAGGTGACACGGTTGCAATTCAGTTTACTAATAATCCCGCGTTTATAGCTTATTATTATGGTATTCTAAAAATAGGAGCTGTGGTCACGCCAATCTCCCCCTTATTCAAAAAATTGGAAATAAAACGCCAATTAAATGATAGTGATGCGAAGATGTATATTGGATGGGAGGGTTTCTCTGGTTTAGTTGATCCTATTATAAATGAAACAAAAGTAAAGCACAAGTTCTATAGTAATCTATCTCCTTATTTAACTCCGGATCCGATGGCTCCACCAGAATTTGAAATGGGTGGAGAACCTACGTTTGAAGACTTGATAAGAGATACAAAACCAAATCCTCCAGAAGTCCAAATCACTAGGGAGGATTTAGCTCAATTACAATACACGGGTGGAACAACAGGTTTTCCAAAGGGAGCGATGTTAACACATGGAAGTATTGCTGCAAATGTGATTCAAGCAGAAGCATGGTTTGTCGAAAAAGAATTGGGAAAAGAAGTATTACTTGCAGCTTTACCGTTTTATCACATATATATGGGGTTCATGATGAACATGTGCATTC